>SHXP01000006.1 GCA_009693225.1 Limnohabitans sp.
GCGTGAATCTGATATCTTTCAGCTTGGCTGAGGTGTTTGTAGGTCATGAGCAACTTCGAATGCCAGGTCAAGAAGCCTTGAATGCTAAACATCCTCAGCCACCCAACCATCAGTTAATCAAAGTTGCACTTCGTGCTTGAATCCGCCTGCGAAAAGGATGATTCATGATGTCAAAAAGACACAACCTTCTGGCAGTGCTTGGCATGGGCTTGTGGCTCATGTCGCCAGTCCTGCACGCCGGGTCCAAAACGCCTGCGGCAAAAAGCATGGTGCTGCAACTGCTCTTGCAATCCGCGGACAAAAAGGCACAGCCGCAACTGGTGGCCGAGTTTGACCTGGCCAGTTTGAAAAAACTGCCCCAGCAAAGCTTTACCACCCATACGCCATGGTTCAAAGATCCCATGACTTTCACCGGACCTTTGATGCGCGATGTATTGGCCAGCGCCAAGCTCAAAGGCAATAGCTTGAGTGCCGTTGCACTTGATGAATACAAAGCCAAGCTGCCGTTCAGCGACGCCGAGAGGTTCGACGTGATCCTGGCGCACTCGATCAACGGCGAGCCGATGTCGACCAGAAACAAAAGGCTGCTATTCATCGTTTATCCGTATGACAGCAAGAAGGAATTGCAATCAGTTTTGTACTACCAGCGCTCGGTGTGGCAACTCAAAGCCTTGATTGTTGAATAAGCCCGGCCATGTGGAAGCGCCTGAGCGCACTGCCTTACAGCATCCGCCTGTTTGTACTCACAGCGGTGATTGCGCTCGCCATGGTGGTGCTGCTGGCCTTCGAGTTGACGCAAAGACAAGCCTTGCTGGCGCAAAACAGTCTGCGGGTGGACTCGTTGAACGCGCCGGCCTTTTTGCTTGACCGGGAGTTTTTGCGTTTTTAGCATGCGCTGGAATTGCATTTGAATGCAAAAAAACCCTTGGCGAGGGAGGATGTGCAATTGCACTTGGACCTGCTGTCGAGCAAGGTCGACATCGTTCGCGAGTCACCGGGTTCGGCCTTCATATTCAAGAACCCGGACAACATCACATCGGTTGAAAGCATGCATACATTTGTGCTGCGTGGCCAGCATATTTTGAACCGGGACAGCGGCCTGGCACCTGCATTGCGTGAATTGCTGCAAGGCATGGTTGATTTCAACACCCGGACCCATGCCATCGGCAGTTCGGCCGACCTGATGGCGTCCATGCTGCTGGAGCAGCAAAACACCGAACTGTTGGCGCAAAACCAACAAATCACCTGGTTGACCGTTGCTCAACTGGTGTTGCTGATGGCCACCGCCACCGGACTGTTATTGCGCCACCGCAACCAGCAACGAGGAAAAGCCGCGCTCACCGCCTTGAATGAACAACTGCGCCAGGCGCAGCAGGAGGCTGAATCCGCTAGCCGCGGCAAAAACCTGTTCCTGGCCAATACGAGCCACGAGTTGCGCACGCCTTTCAACGGTATCGTCTTCATACTGAGCGTGCTGACCAGCACGCCCTTGAGCCCTCAGCAAGCCGATCTGGTCAACACGGTCAACGATTTTCAGCCCGTCATTTTTTGAAGCTGCTCAACGACATTCTGGACATGTCCGCGCTGAAGTCGGGCAAGATGAGCATGCACACCGAAGCGGTGAATCTGCGCGCCTTGATGGCCGATGTGCAGGCCATCTTGCTGCCGCTGGCGGTACAAAAGCAACTCGACTTTTCGCTGGTGAACATGCCGGCGTCGGATTTCTGGGTGAAGTCCGACCAAACCCGGCTCAGGCAAATCCTGCTCAACCTGCTGAACAACGCCATCAAGTTCACCGAGAAAGGCGTGGTCAGTCTGCAATTCCAGCAAAGCGCAGTTGCTTCGGGCAAGACTTTCTTCGAGTTTTCCATCACGGATACCAGCATCGTTCTGGACGAGGAGTCTGTGGGTAAATTGTTCCAACGCTTCTAAAAGGTCGATTAAGGTCTGTCGCGCAAATTCTCCGGCGCCGGCCTCGGGCTTGAGATTTTAATGTCGCTGGCACGCCTGCTCGGCGGTGAAATCAACGTCAGCAGCCGTCTGGGGCAAGGCGCAACCTTTGTGGTGCGCCTGCAGTTGCTGGCGCATGCCCCGCCGGCGCCGGCTGTTGTCTTGCCGCCCGAAGACGCAAGCGCGCCCACAGAAGTCAGGGAGCTGCGTGTACTGGTGGCCGAAGACCATCCGGTGAATCAGAGATTTCTGGCCTTTCTGTTGCAACGCATGGACCACACAGCCACTTTTTGCGAGAACGGCGAACTGGCCTTGCAGGTGCTGGGCAGCGGGGATTACGACGTGGTGCTGATGGACATACACATGCCGGTGATGGACGGCTTGACAGCAACCCGGGCCATCCGGGCATTACCGGGTAAACAATCAAAAGTACCGGTCATCGCATTGACCGCCGATGTGTTCAAGGAAGCGCGGGACAGTGCCGCCGCCGGGGTCAGTGCTTTTATTCCCAAGCCGGTGCAACTCAATGACCAGTAAACCGCTTTCCGCTTGCATGTGTCTGCCACAGCAGAGAACGCAGACAGCGTCAACCCGCGAACATCACGTTGATGCGCGCCACATACTTCGAAACCGGACCGCTGACCTGACAGCCGACGTGCCGCACCGAATCGCGGCCGAAACCGTGTCTGAAAAACAGCGCCGAGCCTTTGACAGGAGACACATCGACCCAGCTGCCGTCGGGTTTGTATAAACGGGTATTGCCGCCTTGCACGCCATCGGCCGGGCCGTTGAGGTAAAGCAACATGGTCAAGCCTAAGCGGATCGACGGGTCCCATTCCAGCATATGCATTCTGTCTTCACTCAGGCTGTAGCCAGGCCAACTGCCGTCGGTGTGCAGATTGAAGACATCAAGGTCGTCGTAGTGGTACATATTGATACGGTGGCTCAAGGCAGGCAAGAGCGCGGCACCGGCCAGCGTCTGCGGCAGCAAATGCGCCATGCGCTCAAACAAGGGTTGCATCATGGCCTTGTCCGCCATCCAGTGCACCGACTTGTTCATGCGCATGCCCGGCGGGGTGGCAATGCCCGGCGCTTCATCCCGGTAGCCCATGCGTTCGCTGGCCTGGACAGTGGCATCGGCTTCGGCCGGCGTGACCAGTTCGTCAATCACAAAGGCCAGCAAGCCGCCGAGTTCAATGTCCTGGCAGCGGGTTGATAAACCAGTTTCTGTCGGCCAGCACAAAGGTTCGGGCGAGTGTTCAAACGCATGGTGTGCCGGCCACAACTGTGTCGGTCTGTCCATGCGCTGCCCCTCAGAATGCGCCCGGATACGCCCCGCCGTCGATCAATATGTTTTGACCGTTGATGAAGCCGGCGTACTGGCTACACAGAAAAGCACAGGTCTGACCGAACTCCTCGGGTGTGCCGAAGCGGTTGGCCGGGGCGCTGGCGCGGCGTGCCTGCGCCAGTTCTTCCACGCTCTTGCCGGTTTTCTCGGCAGTGCCCTGCAAAATACCTTTGAGGCGATCGGTGTCAAACGCGCCGGGCAACAGGTTGTTGATGGTGACGTTGTGTTTGGCGATTGACGGATTGCGTGACAAACCGGCGATAAATCCGCTCAGGCCGCTGCGCGCGCCGTTGGACAAACCCAGAATGTCGATAGGCGCTTTCACTGCACTGGAAGTGATGTTGACAATGCGCCCGAATCCGCGCGATGCCATGCCGTCGATGGTGGCTTTTATCAGTTCGATGGGGGTCAGCATGTTGGCGTCTACCGCCTTGATCCAGGCTTCCCGGTCCCATTCACGGAAGTCGCCGCTGGGCGGCCCGCCGGCATTGGTGACCACGATGTCAAAGTTTTTGCCCGGTCCGCCGGCCACCGACCAGATGGCCGCACGCCCGGCTTCGCTAGTGATGTCTTGCGCCACCGTCAATACCGTCACGCCGTGTTGACGCAAACCGGCGGCCGAGGCCTCCAGCACTTGTGCGCCGCGCGACACCATCACCAGATTGACACCGGCCTGCGCCAACGCACTGGCACAGCCCCAGCCCAAACCCTTGCTCGCGCCGCCGACCAGCGCCCATTTGCCCTTGATGCCTAAGTCCATGTTTTCTCTCCAGATTGCGAAGCCATATACACACCGCTGAGCACCAGCACGGTACCCAGCACTATCCACATATTCACCGGTTCACCCAGCACCAACACGCCCAGCGAGATGGTGGACATCGGACCGACCATGCCGACCTGTGCGGTCAGCGCTGCCCCGATACGCTCTATCCCCAGCATGATAAACACCACCGGTGCCACCGTGCACACCGTGGCATTGAGCAAACCCAGCCACAGCACCTGCGGCTGCACCAGCGCACTCGACAAGGGCTTGAGTATGACAAATTGCAGCAGATAGCACAGACAAGCCACCATGGACGCCAGTCCCACCAGCCGCAACGCCCCTATGCGCTTGACCATTTCCCCGCTGAACATGAGGTAGAAGGCATACGCCAGTGCGCTGGCCAGCACAAGCACGGATCCGAGCACCACACCGGCACCACTGAAGCTCACCTCGTGCGCAAACACCAGCAGCACACCTGCATAGCTGATGCCCATGGCCAAAGCGCGCTGTGGCTGTATGCGGTTTTTGTAAACCAAGGCGCTGAGCAGCATGACCAGGGGCGGGTTCAAATAAATGATCAAGCGCTCCAGACCGGCTGAGACGGTTTGCAGTCCCAGAAAATCCAGAAAACTGGCCAGGTAATAACCCAGAAAACCCAGGCCGGAGATAGCCAACATATCGCGACGGCTCAGCGGGTGCGCCAGCGCATGCGGCTGGAGTGAGGCCCACCAGGCCATGGCCATGAAAAATGGCAAAGCAAACAGCATGCGGTACATGATGACCGTGACCGCATCGACTCCATAGCGGTAGGACAGCTTGACGATGATGGCCTTGCCGCTGAATGCCATGGCACCGGCGAGTGCCAGCACAATGCCAACGGCATGCGGCGACAAACGGCTCAGCCGTGTGATCCCTAAAGTCACCGCTTAAAACCCGGCGACCAGGCCGTCGCGGCGCGAATCGCTGGCCGCCACATAGCCTTGCACCTTGGAGTCGCCCATGCGCCAGATGAACTGGCCGGAGCCGAAATCCTGGTAGCTGTCATTGATGACTTCCATGGCGTGACCGCGCGCCTGCAAACCCTTGACCGTGTGTGCATCCATGCCGGCTTCCACATTGATCACCAGACCCTCGTTGTAGCGCCAGCGCGGAGCGTCGCAGGCGGCCTGCGGGTTTTGCGCGTAATCGAGCATGCGCACCAGGGTTTGCACATGGCCTTGGGGTTGCATATTGGCGCCCATGACGCCGTAACTCATGACCGGCTGACCGCCTTTGGTCAGGAACGCCGGGATGATGGTGTGAAACGGGCGCTTGCCAGGTGCCACCAAATTTGCCGGGTTCAGTCCCCCGGGGCGTACGGCGAAGGCATGGCCCCTGTTTTGCAAGCTGATGCCGAAATCAGGTTCAACGCAACCGGAGCCGAAGCCCATGTAATTGCTTTGGATGAAGCTGACCATCATGCCGTTTTCATCAGCGGCGGTCAGGTAAATGGTGCCGCCCCTGGCTGGATTGCCGGCCTTGAAATCCTGCGCACGTTGCATGTCAATCAACCCGGCGCGTTGCTTCAGGTAAGACTTGTCCAGCATTTGCGCGGCGGTGACTTCCATGCTGCCGGCCTCCGCAACATAGCGGTACACATCGGCGAAGGCGAGTTTCATGGCTTCGATTTGCACATGCTGCGAATCCACGCCGTCACGCTGCAACGCGGCCAGATCGAAATTGTCCAGAATACCTAGGGCGATCAGCGCGGCAATGCCCTGACCGTTGGGCGGTATTTCTTGCAAGGTATAACCCCGGTAATCCATGGAAATCGGTGTCACCCATTCGGCCTGGTAAGCGGCAAAGTCAGAGGCTTTCAAGAAGCCGCCGTTGGCATCGGAAAAACGCTGCAAGGCTTGGGCGATTTCGCCGCCGTAAAACGCCTGGCCTTTGGTTTTTCCAATAGCACGCAGTCCCCTAGCCGCCGCAGCAAATTGAAACAACTCGCCGACCGCGGGGGCGCGCCCGTGCGGCAAAAAAGCCTGCGCGAAGCCGGGCTGGTTTTTCAGCTCATCGACCGGTGCCGCCCATTTCTCCTGCACCACCACACTCAACAGAAATCCGCGTTCGGCAATCTCGATGGCCGGTTGCAACAGGTCTTCAAACGGCAGCTTGCCGAAACGATCGCTTAATGCCACCCAGCTTGCGACCGCACCGGGCACGGTCACTGAATCGATGCCGCGCTTGGGCGGTTGCATCGCGTTGTCGCCGTATTTGCGCTGAAAGTACTCGGGCGTCCAGGCTTGCGGTGCGCGCCCGGAAGCATTCAAACCGTGCAATTGCTGACCGTCCCACAAAATGCAAAACGCGTCCGAGCCCAGACCGCAACTGACGGGCTCGACGATGGTCAGCACCGCAGCGGCGGCAATGGCGGCGTCGACTGCATTACCGCCGCGCCACAGCATGCGCAAACCCGCCTGTGCAGCCAGAGGATGAGACGTAGAAACAATATTGCGGGCAAAAACGGGAAGACGGGTGCTGAAATAAGGATTATTGAAATTGAAAGACATGTTTGAGGGGGAAAAGATAAAAAAGACCGCACAGGCGGAACGAAAAATCAAGCGTCCAGGCGGAACACTTTGTAATGCATGCGCCGCGTCATCCACCAGACCAGCAAGGCTATCGCCGGCACGGCCATGGCAGTGAACATGGCAGGGCTTTGGATCCATCCCTTGGCCAACAGGCCCTCGGCCACGTAGTGAATCAAGCCGGCGATGTAATAAGTGATGGCAGCCACGGACAAACCCTCGACCGTGGTTTGCAGTTTCAATTGCATGCCCTGGCGCTTGTTCATTGCCGCCAGCAGCGCCTGGCTGCTTTGCTCCTGCTGGAAATCGACCCGGGTCCGCAACAGATTGCTCACGCGCGAGACCCGTTCGGACAGCGCGGTCTGGCGTCTGGCCACCCAATCGCAGGTGCTGCGTGCCGGTGAGAGCCTGCGCTCCATGAATTCGCCGATAGACTGAAAACCGGGCAGGCGGGTTTCACGGATGTCATGGATACGCCGGTCGACCAGTTCGAAATACGCCTTGCTGGCTGAAAACCGCGAATGCTGCGAGGCGTACAAACCTTCCACCTGCCCGGCCAGACGCGTCAGCCGTTCAAGCAATTCGGCTTCCTCGTCCTGGCGGGCGCTACGGATCGCCTGCGCCAGATCGGCTAGTTCCTGCTCAGCCTGGGCCAGTGAGGTCGCAGCGCTGCGCGCCACCGGCAGACCCAGCAAGGCCATCATGCGGTAAGTTTCTATTTCCATCAGGCGTTGCACCAGGCGGCCAAGACGTCGCTGCGACAACTGGCCGACGCGCAACAACATGCGCAACAACCGTCAGGTCCGATCTGAAAATCGGTGTGCAAGGTGGCTGAGCCCTCGGCCAGTTGACAGGCCACCAGCGAGTCTTCGCGGAACTGCCGGTGTAACTCTTCACAGTCGGCAAGATCCTCCGTCAGCTTAGCGCGCAAGTTGATGCGGGCCAGACATTCGCCGGGCAATTGGGCAAGCCACTGCTGCTGCGGCGCGGCCAAAGCCAGGCCATAATCATCCGGTCTGGGCAGACCGGAGGGCGCATCGGTCATGAAGGTCCAGGTTACGAATTCAGTATGCAGTTCCCAGCGCAAGCGCCAGTTGCCAAGATCCACACGCAAATGGTTGGCGTAGGCGTCTGGCACCGGTAAATGATGATCGCGCAGCAAAACCTGCAAATGCTCACGGCTGGCTTCGCGTGCCTGCGCATCGGCCAGCATCACCACATGGCTGATGGCCAGCGGTGCGCTCATGGGTTCAGGCGGGCGCGCATGCACCTCGTTGTGCAATGCGCGTCTAAAAGTATGTTCGTTCATTCAGGCCGATTCAATCTTCAACAAAGGCCTCCTCCCGCTTGGACTTGATGGCAGGCAACAGCACCAGCAGCAACAAGGCAACGGCCAATGCCAGCAGAAACGCCGACAGCGGCCGGGTGACGAACACCGACCAGTCACCGCGAGCGAGTTTCAAGGCGCGCTTCAAATACTCTTCCATCATCGGACCGAGTATGAAACCCAGCAACAACGGTGCCGGTTCGCAACCCAGCTTGGTGAACAGATAACCCGCCAGACCGAACAAAGCCACCAGCCAGATATCGAAGGTGGAGTTGTTCGTTGTATAAACACCGATGGCGCAAAACAGCACAATGGCCGGGAACAGGTAGTGGTAGGGCACAGTCAGCAGCTTGATCCAGATGCCGATCAACGGCAGGTTCAGAATGATCAGCATCAGATTGCCGATCCACATGGACACAATCAAACCCCAGAACAATTCAGGGTTGACCGTCATCACTTGCGGTCCGGGTTGAATATTGTGTATGGTCATGGCACCGACCATCAAGGCCATCACCGCGTTCGGTGGAATTCCCAGCATCAGCAAGGGAATGAACGAGGTCTGCGCGCCCGCGTTATTGGCCGATTCGGGTGCGGCGACGCCCCGGATATTACCCTGACCCAGCGGCACTTCACCGGCCTTGAGTTTGATTTTTTTCTCCAGGGTGTATGAGGCAAATGAAGCCAGCATGGCACCGCCGCCGGGCAACACGCCGAGCACCGAGCCCAGGGCCGTGCCGCGCAATACGGCCGGCATCATTTGCCTGAAGTCTTCACGGGTGGGAAACAAACCCTGAACCTTGGCGGTGAACACCTCACGGTCCAGGTCGCTCTTGGCCAGATTGCTGATGATCTCGCCATAACCGAACACGCCCATGGCAACTGCCACAAACCCTATGCCGTCGGTTAATTCGGGAATGTCAAAGGTGAAACGCGCCATGCCTGAATTCACATCAGTACCGACCAGTCCGAGCAGCAAACCCAGGATGATCATGGCAATGGCTTTGAGTAGCGATCCGGAAGCCAGCACAACGGCACCGACCAGACCGACCACCATCAGTGCACAGTATTCGGCCGGGCCGAAGGCAAAGGCAAACTCAGTCAAGGGCGCGGCAAACGCCGCCAACAGCAAGGTGCCGACGCAGCCGGCAAAAAACGACCCCAGGCCGGCAGCCGCCAGCGCCGGACCGGCCCTGCCCTGGCGGGCCATCTGATAGCCGTCAAGCGTGGTGACCACCGACGAGGACTCGCCCGGCAGGTTGACAAGAATGGCTGTGGTGGAGCCGCCGTATTGAGCACCGTAGTAAATACCTGCGAGCACGATCAGCGCAGACACCGGCGGTAAGGCATAGGTGGCGGGCAGCAGCATGGCAATGGTGGCCACCGGTCCGATGCCGGGCAACACGCCGATGAGCGTACCCAGCAGACAGCCGATCAGGGCATACAACAAATTCACCGGCGTGCCGGCGACTGCGAATCCGGTGGCGAGGTTGGCAAGCAAGTCCATGCGAATCCGTTCAGTAAAGGTTGAGGAAAGCAGGCCAGACCGGCATTTGCAGATTCAGCATTTTGATGAACACCAGGTAACTGCCGGCGGCCAGCACACTGCTGAGCACCAGCCAGCGGCGCAGGGTGAAGCCGGTCGTGTCGGCCATCAAAGACAGGCCGCACAAGGCATAAATGGCGGCAATCAACCCCATGGAGGGCAGGCCTAAGGAAGACAAACCGCCAAGCAACACGCCGAACAGCACATTGGCGCCCAGAATACAAAATAATGGACGCCAGGCCAATTCGCCGATGACGCCGCCGTCAGGCGTCTCCACGACCAGGGAAAAAAACATGATGAAGCCGCCCAGCATGACCAGCACCAGGCCCAGTACCAAGGGGAAATAACCGGGACCCATCTGGGCGGCGGAGCCCACGGTATAGCCGCTGGCCGAATTCCAGGCGAAGACTGCACCGGTGACGGCGAACATCAGACCGGACGCAAAATCTTTTTGACTCTTGATGGACACGGCGGTACTCCTGTGAAGAGCGGAAGCCCGATTGTCACCTAAGCTGCCACCGGTTTGAACATGCGCAACCACTGAGGCGCGGGTAAACGCCAGCGTTTATTTATCTCCTGCGCCCGCGCGTGCAACACATCCTCGGTTGGATGACGGAGCGTTCGCAAGGCCAGCACCACCGTATTGCCTTCGCGCGTCGGCTTGAACGCCCACAGTGCGTCTGCACCGAAGGCCTGGCTGACATGTTCCAGGCTGCGTTCATAACTGGAAGAACGACCGAACAAATTGACCAGCATGCACCCACGCCCGGTCAGCAACCGGCGACAACCGGCATAAAAACCGGCGTCATCCAGCACCGGCGCAGCCGCCTCGTCGTCATACAAATCGACATGCAATACGTCCACCTGCGCCTGCCAATGGCCGTGGGCGGCCACCTCGGCCGCATCCCCCAGCACCACATTGAACCGTTCATCGTTCGCACCAAGTTCAAACCAGGTGCGGCAGGCGGCGATCACCTGCGGGTTGAGTTCGATGGCGGTGGTGCGCATCTTCAGCACCTTGTGACAGTTTTTGGTCAAGGCGGCCGCGCCCAGGCCGAACTGCATGGCGTGCATGCCGCCCACCTCGTCTGCATCCTGAAACAGCAGCCAGGCCTGCATGCGCTGCACATAGTCAAGCTCAATGTCGTTGGGTTTATTCAGCAGCATGGAACCCTGCACCCACACTGTGCCCAGGTGCAGATAGCGCACATTGCCGTATTCGGACACATTCACTTGCGGGAGTTTGGAGGGGGTGGAGGCCATGAGGGGGATTGTCGTCATTTACAGTCAGCCTGCGCACAGCAGCGCAAAACTGCCCGCTGTCGCTTGCCCATCCAGCACGGTCTGACGAACGGACAAGGGCGAAGACCGAGCCGGCGCGATGGTTTACAAGCCCAATACCTGCCGCACATTATCTGTGGTCGCCTGTTGCACTTTGTCCTTGGATATGCCGCGCAAATCCGCCAGCACCTGCGCGATGCGCGGCAACTGATCCGGCGTGTTGCGTCCCTGTGCGATGCCCGACCCGCGTTGCTGCGCGGTCACATACAGCCAATGCGGCGGGATGTCTGGCGCATCGGTTTCCAGCACCAGCGCCTCCAGCGGCAAGCTCTGCGCCAGACGGCGCAACTGCAAGGCGCGCTCATACGTCAAGGCGCCGCCGAAACCCAGCTTGAAGCCCATGTCAATGAACATCTGCGCCTGTTGCAGGCTGCCGTTGAACGCATGCGCGATACCGCCCTTGACCGGCGTTTGCCGCAAGCCTTGCAGCAGCAGATCGGCGCTGCGTCTGACGTGCAGGATGACCGGCAAGTCATGCTGCTGCGCCAGCTTGAGTTGTGCCTTGTAAAACAACTGCTGACGCGCCATGTCCAGGCCCGGCACAAAACCATCCAGACCGATTTCACCGACAGCGACCAGGCGCTTATCGCTACGGTGCAACTGCAATTGCGTTTGCAGTGTCTGTAGATCAGCTTGCTGCGCCTGCGGTGTATACATGGGATGTATGCCTAACGCATAGACATCGCCGTGTTGATGCGCCAGCAGCCGTACTGCGTCGAAATTGCCCGCTTCGACCGCCGGAATCACACAGGCAGCCACCCCGGCGGCGCGGGCTGTGCTGCGCACCGCGTCGCGATCAGCGGCAAACTCCTGCGCGTCCAGGTGGCAGTGGCTGTCAATCCAGTTCATAGGGAGATTGTGGCGAATACCGTGGCATAGCCGCAGCACAGCCTGTTTGCTGTCATGAATGAAGGACCTCCGTCATCTATGATGATCTGTAACCGGTCAACTCGCATAACCCCTTTTTTTGTGATGCAGTTACCCGCAGCTTGGCAGCCGTGAACTCACATGGCTTAATAGCTGCCGGTGAACAGGCATTCAAGGCTGACAAATTAAATCAAGGACTTCTTTCATGAAATTCGCACTTGCAAGCCTCAGTCTCGCCATCGCCGTCGCCGCTTTGCTCGGCGGTTGCGCCACCGAAACCTCGCAAACCCTGTCCACCCCCAAGGTCGAATCCGCCAACAGCAGCTACAACGGCCCGCGCTATGCGCTCGCGGTGGGCAAGTTTGAAAACCGCTCCGCTTTCCTGCGTGGCCTGTTTTCTGACGGCATAGACCGCCTTGGCAACCAGGCCAAAACCATACTCATCGGCCACCTGCAACAGGCCAACCGGTTTTCCGTCATGGAACGCGACAACCTGGGTGAAGCCAAATTCGAGAAAGACTTGGACGGTAAACAGCAAACACTTAAAAGCGCCGAGTTTCTGGTCATTGGTGATGTCACTGAGTTCGGCCGCAAGGAAGTCGGCGACCAGCAATTGTTCGGCTTGCTCGGGCACGGCAAAACCCAGGTGGCCTATGCCAAGGTCACACTGAATGTGGTCAATACCACCACTTCCGAAGTCATGTACTCGGTGCAAGGCGCCGGCGAATACGCACTGTCCAACCGCGAAGTCATAGGTTTCGGTGGCACGGCCAGTTATGACGCGACGCTGAACGGAAAAGTGCTGGACCTGTCCATCCGTGAAGCCGTGCAAAAACTGGTCAAAGGTCTTGACCAGGGTCAGTGGAAATCCGCTTCATGACACACCGCGCAGTACTTGTTTGCGCGCACCTGCTTTTGCTGGCCGGTTGCGCCGGCAAGGACCATTCGCTCTACCACTGGGGCGGCTACCAGGAGCAGATTTACGAAGGTTTCCAGATCGAATCCAGCAATACCTCGCCGGACAAGCAATTGCAAAAGCTGGAAGAAGAACAGCAAAAAGCAGCCTCCAAAGGCAAGCCCTTGCCCCCGGGTTACCAGGCGCACATGGGCTATCTGTATTTCCAGACCGGTCAGCTGAACAAGGCGGCCGTGGCATTCGATGCCGAAAAAAAACAATTCCCCGAATCCGCGGTCTACATGGATCTGGTGCTGGACAAAGTCAAGCAGAAATAAATCATGACCCCGCGCATTCTTTTCTTCGTTTCCGCACTTTGTCTGCTGCTGCTCGGCGCTTGCAGCACGCCTTCACCCAAGCCCGATCAAAGCGATTTCAGAAGCAGCAAGCCCGCTTCTGTTCTGGTGCTGCCGCCGGTCAATCTGTCGCCCGATATTCGCGGCAGCCTGACTTTTTTATCCACCGTCACACGCCCCTTGTCTGAAGCCGGTTATTACGTGTTTCCGGTGGCCATGGTCGACGCCACCTTCAAGGAAAACGGTCTGCAAATGGCTAACGACGTCCATGAGGTGCCTTTGCCCAGACTGCAAAGTATCTTCGGTGCTGACGCCGTGCTCTACATCACACTGAAAACCTACGGCAGCAGTTATGTGGTGATAGACAGCCAGACCGTGGTCAGCGCCAAGGCCAGGCTGGTGGACGCGCGCACCGGCAAGCTGTTGTGGCAGGGCCAGGCCAGCGCATCTGATGCCGAAGGACGTGACAACAACAACGGTTTGGCAGGCTTGCTGATCAATTCGGTCATCCAACAACTGGCCAGCAACCTCGGTAATCTCGGTCATCAGCTGTCGAAAGTTGCAAGCAGCAGGCTGTTGTCGCCGCATCCGAGCGGCATCTTGCACGGCCCGCGTTCACCCGAATACGGCAAAGACTGAATCAGGCCTCAAGCTGACCGCTGACCAGGCGCAATTGCCGGTCGCATTGCGCGGCCAGCGTCTCATCATGGGTGACCACCACAAAAGCGGTTCCCTGTTGACACGCGAGTTGCAACATCAGACTGAACACGCCGTCGGCAGTGCCGCGGTCCAGATTGCCGGTGGGTTCATCGGCGAGCACGCAGGCCGGCTGCGTCACCAATGCCCGGGCTATCGCCACCCGTTGACGCTCGCCGCCGGACAACTCGGACGGCGTGTGGTTGATCCGCGCACCCAGGCCGACGGCTTGCAGCATGGCCCGTGCCTGTGCGCCCGCCTGTTCACGCGGCATGCGCCTTATCCACAGGGGCATGGCGACGTTGTCCAGCGCATTGAACTCGGGCAGCAAATGGTGAAACTGGTAGATGAATCCCAGGTGCTGATTGCGCAAACGACCCAGGGCTGCCGGGTCCAGACCGGCCAGCGCCCGGCCCAGCAGATGCACGCTACCGGCGCTCGGTGTGTCCAGGCCGCCGAGCAAATGCAGCAAGGTGCTTTTGCCCGAACCGGAGGCACCGACCACGGCCAGGGTTTCACCGGCATGAATCTGCAAATCCACATCCTGCAATACCGTGACGTCTATCTCGCCCTCATGGAAACGCCGGCCCAGGCCGCTTGCCAGCAACACAGCTTCATTCATGGCGCAAAGCCTCCGCCGGATCGATGCGGCTGGCGCGCCAGCTCGGGTACAGCGTGGCGGCCAGCGCCAGCACCAGCGCAATGATGACCACCGGTCCGATGTCGGCCCATTGCGGATCGCTGGGCATGCGGCTAATCAGGTAAACATCGCGCGGCAAAAAACTGGCGCCCAATGCACGCTCTATGGCCGGCACGATACTGCCAATGTTGAACGCCACCAGCAGACCGAACAGCAAGCCTGACAAGGTGCCGATGACACCGACCAGCGCGCCCTGCACCACAAATATGCCCATGATGCTGGCCGGGCTCGCACCTAGGGTGCGAAGAATGGCAATGTCGGCGCGCTTATCGGTGACCGTCATCACCAGCGTACTCACCAGATTGAACGCGGCCACCGCCACGATCAGGGTGAGGATAATGAACATCATGCGCTTTTCAATTTGCACGGCAGTGAACCAGGTGCGGTTGGCGCGGGTCCAGTCACGCACCAGCACGTCGGCACTGAGCAGGGGCGTGAGTTCGACGGCGACTTCACGCGCGCGCTGCGCATCTTTCAATTTCACGCGCAAGCCGTTGGGGCCCTCGAGCCGGAAAATACGCTGGGCATCGCTGATATGCATCAAGGCCAAACTGGCGTCATATTCGAAATGGCCGGTTTCGAGCAGCCCAGCCACATGCAATTGTTTCAAACGCGGCACCACACCGGCCGGCGTCACCTGACCGCCGGGCGCCACCAGCGTCACCCGGTCACCCGCCTTGACGCCGAGGTTGCGCGCAAGCTCTAAGCCCAGTACCACGCTGAAGCTGCCCGGCGCCAATTGCGCCAGCAGCCCCGGGTCCATGGCAGCCACCACATCGGTGACTGCAGCTTCCTGCGCCGGGTCGATGCCGCGCACCAAAGCGCCGCGCATGTCCTCGCCCTGCGCCATCAGTACCTGTGACAGCACAAACGGTGCGCTGGCGATCACCTGGGGGTGTTGCTGTAACTGCTGCTGCAAAACACTGACGTTGTCGAGTGATGCGCTGGTATAGGCCAGGACTTCAAGGTGCGACAGCACACCGAGCATGCGATCCCGTACTTCTTTTTGAAAACCGTTCATCACGCTCAGCACAATGATGAGAGCCGCCACGCCCAGGGCAATACCGAGCATGGACACCGATGAAATGAAAGAGATAAACCGGTTACGACGGACAGCGCGGCCGGCACGTGTATAGCGCCAGCCGATCATCATTTCATAAGGCCATTTGGAATCAGTCATCGGTGAAGATTGTGGCATCTTGCACAATCCCTGCATGCTGACTTCAGATTACCTCCCGGTGAGCGTGTTCGCCTGCGCCTTATGGCCTGATTCTGCGCAATCTGCCGATGCTTACACAGCATTGCCCTGGCTGGCGGCTTTGCAGTCACTGGAACACAAGCAGCCATTGCAGCAGCTGGCCGCTGCCGGCATGCACCTATTCAGCCGCCTGCCGCCCGACAGCGCCTGCAGCAGCCACGAATGGGCGTATGCGCTTGCTGCCGGCTGGCCTGAAAATCCGGGCTTGCTGCCGTTTGCCGCGCAGGCCGCGCAGCAATTACAACTGCGCTGTCCGCCGGATCACGGCTGGGCTTTTGTCGACCTGGTCCATGGCCAATTCAACCAGGGACATATGCACATCTCATTGCCCGGCAGCCTCAGCGACACCAAATCCGAAGGTTTTCTGCACGCCATGCAGCCCTATTTTGAAGAGGACGGTATCAGTTTGCAGGCGCTGTCACCCGGGCGTTTTCTGGCGCATTCACCGCTTTTAAAAGCATTACCCGCTGTCTCGCTGGACCTGGTCTTACAGCAAGGCACGAACGCGCTGGCGCAAGCCGAGCCGCTGGCCACACAAAGCCCGGCGCAACGCCTGCTGCGGCGTTTGCAAAATGAAATGCAAATGCTCTTCTATACCCACGCGCTGAACGAGCAACGTGCCAAACCTGTCAACTCTTTCTGGCTCAGCGGCAGCGGCGACTTGCCCGCACGGGCGAACCCTGGCGTGATTCTGCACACCGGTTTACGCGACAGCTTCCTGGCGCAGGACACCGCCGTCTGGGCCCGGACCTGGCTCAAGCTGGCTGAGCAAGCCATGCTGCCGGCTTTAGAACAAGGCCATGCGCTGGTGCTGTGCGGGCCACAGCGTTGTCTGCGCTTGCAGGCAGGTAACAGCAACTGGCTGCAAAACCTCACACACAAGTTGTTCACACCCTCGCTGACCAGGAGGCTGTCATGAAGTTCATCACCCGTGATGTGCCGCCGCGCGCCGCCTGGACGCTGGAGCAGGCCGGCGTGCATCCGCTGCTGTCGCGTTTGTACGCTGGTCGAGGTGTCAGCGATGCCAAAGAGCTGGACCCTTCGCTGTCGCAATTGCTGCCTCCCGACGGCATGAAGGGCATGGCTGACGCCGCACGCCTGCTGGCTGGCGCCATAGCGAGTCAACGACGCATATGCATCGTCGCCGACTACGACTGTGACGGCGCGACGGCGTGTGCGGTGGGATTGCGCGGCCTGAGGCTGCTGGGCGCTCAACACGTGGACTTCATCGTGCCTGACCGCGTGGTCGACGGCTATGGCCTCACGCCGTCGATTTCGCAACGGGTGCATGCCAGCGGTGCGCAAGTGTTGATCACGGTTGACAACGGCATTGCCAGCGTCGAAGGGGTGGCCGAGGCACAACGCCTGGGTTTGCAAGTGCTGGTGACCGACCACCATTTGCCCGGACCGTCGATTCCTGCAGCCGATGCACTTGTCAACCCGAACCAGCCAGGGTGTCACTTCGAAAGCAAAAGCATCGCCGGTGTCGGAGTCATGTTTTACGTGCTGCTGGCACTGCGCGCCGAATTGCGACAACGCGGAGTTTTCATTAAAGACACAGAGCCGCGCCTGGATGGTTTGCTGCCATTGGTCGCGCTGGGTACGGTGGCGGATGTGGTGAAACTGGATGCGAACAACCGCCGCTTGGTGGCACAAGGCTTGCAGCGTATGCGCCGGGGTGTTTTGCCGACGGGCATGGCAGCGCTGTTTCAAGTGGCCGGTCGCGACCCGGCGCTTGCCATCAGCCAGGACATGGGCTTTGCACTGGGTCCGCGTATCAACGCCGCCGGTCGTTTGGCCGACATGCGCCTGGGTATCGAATGTCTGCGAACCGATGATGCCACTTCGGCTTTGCAACTCGCGCAACAACTCGACGCCATCAACCGTGAACGGCGTACGCTGGAGAGCGGCATGCGGGAACAGGCTTTGCTGATCGCTGAATCGCTGATGGACAGCGAAGACGCGCCGCCGCCGGCCTTGTGCGTTTATGACGAAGAATTTCACGAGGGCGTGATCGGTATCGTCGCCGGTCGCCTCAAGGATTTGCATTACCGGCCCTGCTTTGTGTTTGCCGCCAGCGAGTCCGAAGGTCAAGCGGTGTTGAAAGGCTCGGGCCGTTCCATCCCCGGTTTTCATTTGCGCGATGCATTGGACGCGATGGTCAAGCGGCACCCGGGTTTACTGCTGCGTTTCGGCGGCCACGCCATGGCCGCCGGTTGCACTTTGCTGAAGGACGATCTGGCCACGTTCGAAGCCGCGCTGCAACACATTGCCGCGCAATGGCTGGATGCGGCCACACTGGCGCAGTCTCTGCCCACCGACGGCCCTCTGGCGGCAGAACACCTGCGCCCGGACGTGGCGATTGAATTGCAAAACCAGGTGTGGGGCCAGGGCTTTGCGGCACCCGTATTTCATGACAGAGTCGAAGTGGTCAGTCAGCGCATCGTCGGCGAAAAACATTTGTCGCTCAAACTGAAATTACACGGCCAGGCCATCGACGGTATCTGGTTCGGTCACACCGAGCCGCTGCCGGCCTATGCCGAACTCGCCTACCGGCTGGTGCTCGAGAGTTGGCAGGGCAAGCGCAAACTCAAGCTGCATGTGGAAAACATGCTTACCGCCTAGAATCACACAGTGAACATACTTAACGCCGATCTGCATTGCCACTCTGTCGTTTCTGACGGAACCCTCACGCCCGAGGCGCTGGCCGCCCGTGCGCACGCAAACGGGGTTGAGCTGTGGTCGCTGACCGACCATGATGAAATCGGCGGTCAGCAACGCGCCGCCGCCGCCGCTAAGGCCCTGGGCTTGGCTTATTTAAGCGGCACCGAAATTTCCGTGTCTTTCGCCGGTCACACGGTGCATATCGTCGGGCTCGGGTTTGACATTGATGACCCGCGCTTGCTCGCAGGCCTCAAAAGCACGCGCGGCGGCCGCCACGAACGTGCCAAAAACATGGCCGCAGGACTGGCCAAAGTCGGTATCCACGGCAGTTTTGAAGGCGCGCTCACCTATGCCGGCAACCCTGATTTGATTTCACGCACCCACTTCGCCCGTTTTCTGGTGGAGACCGACTTCTGCAAAGACACGCATGAGGTGTTCCGGCGATTTCTGACCGAAGGCAAACCGGGTTACGTGCCGCACCGCTGGGCCTCGTTGGGCGACGCCGTCAGCTGGATCCGTGAATGCAAAGGGGTCGCTGTCATCGCTCACCCGGCACGTTACGGCTTCACACCGACCGAAGAATTCGCCTTGTTCACCGAATTCAAAAACCACGGCGGCCAGGCGGTCGAAGTGATGACCGGCAGCCATTCCGCTCTGGAAGCCCTTGAATACGCCGACATGGCACGCGAGTTTGACCTGGCTGCATCGCGCGGCAGCGATTTCCACAGCCCGGACGAAAGCCACACCGACCTGGGCACTTTGCCCTGGCTGCCGGGCGACCTGACCCCGGTGTGGGAACTGCTGGCCGAGCGCATCCAATAACTCGGCGTTTGCGCCGATTTCTCCATGGCCCAATGGCTGCAAGTACACCCTGACAACCCGCAACCGCGTTTATTGAAACAAGCCGTGAATATGCTCAGTCAGGGCCGGGTGCTGGCGGTGCCCACGGATTCCAGCTACGCCCTGGTCTGCCACCTGGACGACAAAGCCGCCATCGATCAGATGCGCCGCCTGCGCGGTGTGGACGACAAACACCACCTCACCCTGCTGTGCCGTGACCTGAGCGAACTGGCGCTGTACGCCAAGGTAGACAACCGGCAGTTCCGTCTGCTCAAGGCCGCCACGCCGGGTGCATACACATTCATACTGGAAGCAACCAAGGAAGTGCCGCGCCGAGTGGCGCATCCACACCGCAAAACCATAGGTTTACGGGTACCGGAACACCTGTGCCTGCTGCAATTGCTGGAACTGCACGGCTCGCCGCTGCTGGCCACCACCTTGATCCCACCGGGGGAAACCGAGCCCTTGAACGATGCCCGGGACATACGGGGGCGCTTTGAGCATCAACTTGCCGCCGTCATTGATGCAGGCGCCTGTTCCATGAAAGCCACCACGGTGGTTGATTTAACACCTATGGGTGAAGGCGGCCTTCCCCTGCTGCTCAGACCCGGCGGCGGCGATATAAGTCTTTTTATGGCTCTACAAAACCCCGGCAGATTGCCTTTTGCTCGCACCCCGAGGTCTGGTATAGGGGAAAAAGATTACTGATAATTGTTGTTTTGATATTATTTTTAGCGGGTTTAGTGCGACAATATAAATGTGAGTTTCAATGAAATAGTTCAAACAATCACCACCCATGCTTTGCCGGTATTACTGGCAATCACCCTGCATGAGGCGGCCCATGGTCTTGTCGCCAAGCTTCTGGGCGACAACTCGGCCTGGGCCATGGGGCGGGTCACCCTCAATCCGTTTGTTCATATTGATCCTGTCGGTACGATTGCCATGCCTTTGCTTTTGTACATCGCCACGGCCGGGCATTTTTTGTTCGGCTATGCCAAACCGGTACCCGTTGATTTTTCCCGCTTGCGGCATCCCAAACGCGACATGGTCTGGGTAGCGCTGGCCGGTCCGGCCGCCAATCTGCTGCAAGCAGTGATCTGGGCCGCGGTCATTTACCTGTTGAGCGGCTATGGTGTGGAAGAAAGATTTTTTCTGGAAATGGCGCAAGCCGGTTTGCTAAGTAATCTGGTGATGTTCGCCTTTAACCTGTTCCCTATACCGCCCATGGACGGCGGGCGCATCATGGTCGGCCTGTTGCCGATGCGGCTGGCGCTGGGTTTTGCCCGTGTCGAACGCTTCGGTTTTTTCATTGTTATGGGACTGGTCATGCTCGGTATCGTCAATGCACTGTGGATGTTGCCCATCATGACCGCTTCCACGCTTTCCATCCAGTGGCTGCTGCAGCCCCTGGCCAATTATTTGCAATTGCCCTCGCCATGACCGATCGCGTTCTCTCCGGTATGCGCCCCACCGGCGCACTACATCTGGGCCACTACCACGGTGCCCTGAAAAACTGGGTGCGTCTGCAATCCGAGATGGAGTGTTTTTATTTCGTCGCCGATTGGCACGCGCTCACCACCCACTACCAGAGCCGCGAGGTGATTGAAAAAAATGTGTATGAGATGGTCATCGACTGGCTGGCCGCCGGTCTGGACCCGGACAAATGCACGCTGTTTCTGCAAAGCCGCATCCCCGAACACGCCGAGCTGTTCACCCTGCTGGCCATGAGCACGCCCATCAGCTGGCTGGAGCGCGTACCCACCTACAAAGACCAGCAGGAAAAGCTCAAAGAGAAAGACCTGACCACCTACGGCTTTCTCGGCTACCCGCTGTTGCAGGCGGCAGACATTCTGATTTACAAAGCCAAGCATGTGCCGGTCGGTGAAGACCAGGCCAGCCATGTGGAACTCACCCGTGAGGCTGCACGTCGCTTCAACCATTTGTACGGTCGTGAACCCGATTTTGATGCGCTGGTGCAACAGTGCCTGAGCAAACTGCCCAAGGACATCGTCAAGCGCTTTGAAAAATCCCGCAAGCAGTTTCAGGAAACCGGTGACACCAAGGCGCTGGACGGGGCCATGGGCTATTTGCAAAACGCCACTGAATTGACGGACAAAGACCGTGAGCGCCTGGAAGGCTACTTCAAGGGCACCGGCAAAGCGGTCCTGACCGAACCACATGCGCTGCTGACCGAGGCCAGCAAACTGCCCGGCCTGGATGGCGTAAAAATGAGCAAAAGCTATAACAACACCATCGACATGCGCGAAGACAAGGCCAGCATAGATGCCAAGGTCAAGCGCATGCAGACCGACCCGGCGCGTATCAAAAGAACCGATGCGGGCAACCCGGACCTGTGCCCGGTCTGGCAATTCCACCTGGTCTATTCACCTGAAAGCACCCGCCAATGGGTGAAAACCGAATGCACCCGGGCCGGTATCGGCTGCCTAGAATGCAAACAACCCATCATTGAGGCCATTATTGCCGAGCAACAGCCCATGTTAGAGCGTGCCGCGCCTTTTATTTCTAATCCCCGCCTTGTTCGTGATATCGTTGACGCTGGAACTCAACGTGCACGATCCACGGCGCAAGACACCATGCGCGATGTGCGCGAGGCCATGGGCCTGAATTATTGACACCCGGAGAATAACCATGAGTTTATATGTGATCGATGACCACCCGATGGTTCGCCAGATGATAGGCATGCTGCTGCGTCGTCTGCGCCCCGCTTCCAAAGTAGTCGAACTGGAGAAATTCAGTGAACTGCAGGCAGCCCTCATTAAAAACGGCGAACCCGAATTGTTCGTGCTGGATTTGCTGCTGCCGGGCGTCAAAGGCGCCACCGCCATTTCTGACGTGAGAAAAATGTACCCAGACATTCCACTGGTGGTGGTGTCGGCCATGCCCTCCGGTGAAGCGCGCGACGCCTGCCTGGAAGCCGGCGCCGATCTCTATATCGAAAAATCCACAGACACAGCAGAAATATCAGCTGCCATCCAGAATATTTTGAAATCTGACGGCGATGAAATCGATGCTGATGCAGTGGTGATCGGCGACATCAAATTGTCCAAACGCCAGAAGCAACTCATTCTAATGCTCGACCGCGGCTTGTCCAACCGCGACATTGCAGCCGAACTCAATATCAGCGAACACACGGTCAAGGTGCACCTGTGGCGTTTGTTCCGCCGTCTGGGTGTCAAAAGCCGCACACAAACCCTGCACTTTGCCCGCACACACGGTTTGTTGATGGGCTGAACTTC
>SHXP01000007.1 GCA_009693225.1 Limnohabitans sp.
TGGTGAAGATTTGGAGCAAACGCTCATGCGTTACGTGGCCTTGTACAACCATCAATTACCCCAGTCGGCGCTCAAGAGTAAAACCCCGATGAGGGCCATGAAAGACTGGTACGCTTCGCACCCTCATTTGTTTACGAAGCGTCCGTACGGTCATCCGGGATGCGACACATAACTTTGTGACCGCACCCACTGATCATTGAATAAGATACCCCAGACATAAACTTGAATGGAAACTGACGGAGTAGAAGAAACGTAGAAATTACCGAAATTCTCTGGTGTCATAGGATATGCATCAACATCCAGCGATGTACTTCCAGGACCATAGGTCACCAGCGAAAACAATTCCTTGATACCCGGCAGACGCCAGCCCTGGTTTTTCAATTCAGCAGCCTTATTCAAGGCTTGGGGAAATGTCAATGTTGCAGCGACACCTGAACACCTGTTCCCGTTCCATGATTGACCGTAAGTGCAGCGCTGTCAGACCAGCCCGGTTTGTGTGTCTGTGACTTCGTCGCCCGCCACGGTAAACCGGTTTGTCTCGCTCAACGTCGGACCCCGGACCAGGCGCACATACAAGGGCATATCCCGGTACTCTGTGTCGACATAGCCGGCATAAAAATTCACCTTGAAAGCTTGATCGATGTCTTGATCGTCCCGGTAACTAGGATATGTCCAGTATTCGTCATCCTAACGCGGAGGATTGATAAAAACCGTCTCATCAATGGCAATATTGCGCAGACCGTAATTCACAATGCTGTGCAATTCACGCGCGGTGGGCAAACGCCAGTCTGCAAAGCCGCACAAACGGCTGTTGTTCACCTGCGTGATGTACGTTGCCATGTTATCTGATGCGGCAATCTCTGCTTGCGTCGCTTTTAAGCCATCACTTTTTTGAGCCACTGTGGTGTTGTCAAAATGGGTAAAGGTTTTTTGATAATCGCGCAAACCGCCTTCTGCGGTCTTGATCTCCCACAGTAAACCCGTGACCTTGTCCTTCACACACTCGCTGCTTGAATACGTGTTCGTACCCTGAGTGACGGGGCCGAAACCCATGGTGTTGATACTGCTGCGCATGCCGTCCTGCTCGGTATTCAAGGCTATCACAGCCGGGTTGCTACAATTGACCAGTGCACCGCCTGAGGGTGCATAGCATTGGTCGCCGGTGATACCCGAGGCCGGCACCGGTATGAAGCACCTCTCACTGATGTCAGTCACGTCAGCACTGGCTTTGCCGCTTGCCTTGGCAAGCACACACTTCATATTTTCTGGCGACACCTGGATGCTGATGCTGTAAGCACCGCCGGCCTTGACCTTCTGCGAAAAACTGAACTTGCCGTTGCTGTTCACGCTGAGCGTTTCTTGATTGGCAGCCAGCTTTAAGAGCTTGCCGTCAGACAATCCGCTGACGCTTCCGCCTAAGGAATAGACAGGGGTTGTGTCCAGCGATTGGCTGTTGTTATCAGCGCTGCTGTCATTGTTGTCAGGGGTATGGTAGCCGCAGGCCGACAAGCCCAGACAGAGCATGGTCACCGCCAACTGCTTGTAAACACCGGCTTTCATCGGCCCGGGCATTCGGCGCAAGAAAAGCCACAGGTCATACACATGCGTTTGAGAATCTCTGGATGCTTTGAGTTTTGAGGCGCTGTCAGTTTGTGTTGTCATTCGCTCAGTGAAGCGTGATCATGACCTGTCAAGGCCGCGGGCATAAATTTACAAGTGGCTGTCTGATAAACCACTAACAATGGCTTATTTCTCTGACTGCTATTGTTACTTTAATGGCTGGTAAAGCGCGGAATATTGAGGCAGGCAAGCGACCAACTTGCCGTTAATTACCGGAAAAACTCACCAGGCTAGTGCGAGTTGCGCCAGGCCCCTGGGGGCAAGTTTCTCATCTTCAAAAGTAACCAGATCATAGGCATCGGGACGGCTGAGCAACTCGCGCAGCAGGCGGTTGTTCATGGCGTGGCCCGAGCGGAATGCGCGGTAATGCGTCAGCAGCGGTTTGCCGAGCAGGTACAGATCGCCCATGGCGTCGAGAATTTTGTGTTTGGCAAACTCGTCGTCGTAGCGCAGGCCGTCGCTGTTGAGCACCTTGTAATCGTCCATGACGATGGCGTTGTCCAGGCCACCGCCCAGCGCCAGTCCATGGGCACGCAAATGCTCCACATCACGGGTAAAGCCGAAAGTGCGCGCGCGCGCGATATCGCGCCCGTAATGTCCGCTGTCCATGTCAAAAGTGACTTCCTGACCGGTGGAATCCACCGCCGGGTGCTTGAAGTCGATTTCAAAACTGAGTTTGTAGCCGTGGTGCGGGAACAGGCCTGCCCATTTTTCCTTGTCGCCCTCGCCTTCGCGCACCACCACCTCCTTGAGGATACGGATAAACCGTTTGGGGGAATTTTGCAGAACAACGCCTGCGCTTTGCAGCAGAAACACAAAAGATGAGGCTGAGCCGTCGAGGATGGGGACTTCTTCGGCCGTGATGTCTATGCACATATTGTCCAGACCCAGACCGCTGCACGCCGACATCAGGTGCTCGACCGTGTGCACCTTGGCGCCGCGGGCTTCGATGGTGGACGCCATGCGCGTATCGGTCACAGCCAGCGCACCCACAGGAATATCCACCGGGTGCGCCAGGTCGACCCGTCTGAACACGATGCCGGTGTCGGGCCCGGCGGGTCGCAGTGTCAATTCGACACGCTGCCCGCTGTGCAAACCGACACCGACCGCGCGGGTCAGGGTTTGAAGCGTTCTTTGTTTCAGCACAGCGGGATTTTAGTCAGCCTGTTTACGCAGAAACGCCGGTATCTCGTAATTGTCCATGCCGCCTGAGGACAAGGCATCGACCTTGGCCGCCGCCTGGGTGCGGTTGGTGCGCCAGACGCTGGGCACATTCACATTGGCCGTGTCGCTGCCGGACATGCCGAGACGGCTCATGCCGGCGTCAGGTGCAGTGCTTGGCGATGCTTGCGTCTTCATGGGCTCGGCCGGCTGGGTGTAAGCCATGTTGTCGGTGCCGGTGCGTATCACTGACAAAGGCGGCGCGACGCGACGCCCGGCGTGCGCCAGACCGGTAGCCACCACGGTGACGCGGATCTGGTCACCCAGGGTTTCGTCGTAGGCGGTGCCGTAAATCACATGCGCTTCCGGCGATGCAAACGCGCGGATGGTGTTCATGGCTTCGCGTGACTCGGCCAGTTTCAAGGCGCCCTTGGCGGCAGTGATCAGCACCAGCACGCCTTTGGCGCCGGTCATGTCCATACCCTCCAGCAAGGGGCAGGCCACGGCCTGTTCGGCGGCGATGCGCGCGCGGTCCGGGCCACTGGCAGTCGCAGTGCCCATCATGGCCTTGCCCTGTTCGCTCATCACGGTACGCACGTCTTCAAAGTCGACGTTCACCAGTGCCTCGACATTGATGATCTCGGAGATGCCGCCGACCGAATTTTTCAGCACATCGTTGGCAAAGGAAAACGCCTGGTCCTGGCTGACATCGTCGCCCAGCACTTCCAGCAGTTTTTCATTCAGCACCACGATCAGCGAATCGACATTGGCTTCGAGTTCAGCCAGGCCGGCTTCAGCATTGGTCATGCGGCGCCCGCCTTCCCAGTCGAAGGGCTTGGTCACCACGCCTACCGTGAGTATGCCCATTTCCCGTGCCACACGCGCCACCACCGGAGCCGCACCGGTGCCGGTGCCGCCGCCCATGCCGGCGGTGATGAACACCATATTGGCGCCTTGCAGCACATCACGGATGCTTTCTATGGCAGCTTCGGCGGCCGCCTGGCCGCGCTCAGGTTTGCTGCCGGCCCCCAGGCCACTGTCGCCCAATTGAATGACGCGGCTGGCCGAACTGACCTTAAGCGCTTGCGCGTCGGTATTGGCGCAGATGAATTCCACGCCGCGCACGCCGCTGCTGATCATGTGCTCAACCGCGTTGCCGCCGCCGCCGCCTACACCGATGACACGGATTTGTGTCTCGGGGTTGAAATCGCTTTGTTCAATCATTTCTATCTTCATGTATTTCTCCGGATTTGTTATGCAGTTGCCTAGAATCTGTTTTTGATGGAATGCGAGACTTTGTTCAACTGGGCGGCGCTCCTCTTAAACAAGGTCGCCATCGCCGGCTTTTGAAGCGACGCGGGGGTTCGACAGTCAACACGTAATGCATCAATGTATCCATGGTCAGAAGTTCCCCACAAACCAGTCTTTGACACGCCCCATGGCGGTCTTGACCGAACCGTTTTTCTGCGCCACGCGAAAACCGCGCAGTCGCGACATGCGCGCTTCCTCTAGCAAACCCATGACGGTGGCGGCACGCGGATGTGACACCATGTCCGAGAGCGCACTGCTGTAACGCGGCACACCGCGGCGCACCGCTTTCAAAAAAATGTCTTCGCCCAGCTCGATCATGCCCGGCATCATGGCGCTGCCGCCGGTCAGCACAATGCCCGAGGACAGCACTTCCTCGAAACCCGATTCGCGCAGCACCTGCTGCACCAGCGCGTAAATTTCCTCGACCCGCGGCTCGATGACACCGGCCAGCGCCTGGCGGCTGAGCATGCGCGGGCCACGGTCGCCCAGACCGGGGACTTCCACCTGTATGTTCGGATCGGCCAGCAGCTGTTTGGCAAATCCCGATTCGACCTTGATTTCCTCGGCGTCCTTGGTCGGGGTGCGCAAAGCCATGGCGATGTCGCTGGTGATCAAATCCCCGGCGATGGGAATGACAGCGGTATGACGGATCGCGCCGCCGGTGAAGATGGCCACATCGGTGCTACCCGCGCCGATGTCGACCAGTGCCACGCCGAGTTCCTTTTCGTCTGCCGTCAATACCGAATAGCTGGAGGCCAGCGGGTTGAGCATCAACTGCTCCACATCCAGGCCGCAGCGGCGCACACATTTGATGATGTTCTCGGCAGCACTTTGCGCGCCGGTGACGATGTGTATCTTGGCTTCGAGCCGGATGCCGCTCATGCCGATCGGCTCTTTCACGTCCTGGCCGTCGATGATGAATTCCTGCGGTTCGACCAGCAACAGGCGCTGGTCGTTGGAGATGTTCACCGCCTTGGCGGTTTCGACCACGCGCGCCACATCGGCGGCGGTGACTTCACGGTCCTTGACCGCCACCATGCCGTGCGAATTCATGCCGCGAATATGGCTGCCAGTGATGCCGGTGTAGACTCGAGTGATCTTGCAATCGGCCATCAACTCGGCTTCTTTCAAAGCCATTTGAATGCTTTGCACCGTCGCGTCGATGTTGACCACCACACCGCGTTTGAGGCCGGTGCTTGGCGCAATGCCGAGTCCCGCCAGTTTGAGCTCGGCGCCCGGCAGCACCTCGGCCACCACCACCATGACTTTGCTGGTGCCGATGTCCAGGCCTACGACCAGGTCTTTGTATTCTTTTGCCATGCCAACCTCTTTGTACTTACCTTGTTGCCGTTGTTTCCAATGTGCTCACACCGCGCAGACGCAATGCATAACCGCTCACATGCCGCAAATCCGCCGAATCCAGCGCCTGTGTCTGCCTGCCGAAACGCTGACTCACCTGCGCCAGGGTTTGCGTCAGGCGGCTGACACGCGCCATCACTTCCTCTTGAGTGCCGCGCCCCAGTTCTATGCGGGCCCCGTTTTTGAACTTCGCGCGCCAGCTGCCCCGGCCTGTCAGTTCCAGTCCGTTGATATTCAATTGCAATTGGCTGAACACCGGGCCCAGGGTGATATACATCTGCCAGACCTTGGCGGATTCGTTATCAGGGCCGGACAGGTGCGGCAGGTTTTCGTTATCGAGTTCCCCGAAATTCGCGCTGAACACCTCACCTTGTTTATTCAGCAACCGCGAATCGGCTTCGGCACCCCAATAAGCCACCGGCTCGTGTTCATCAATATCCACCCACAAGCGGTCTGGAAACTCGCGCCTCACGGTGGCCTGACGCACCCAGGGCACGTTCTCAAAAGAAGCCTGTGCCTTGGCCAGATCGACGGCGAAGAAACTGCCTTGCAGACGCGGCACCACATTGGCACGCAGCGTCACTTCGTTGTTGTGGCGAATATCACCGTGCACACTGATGCCGGTGATGGCAAGCGCCGGATGCCGCACCACCCACCACAGTAGCATCGCCACACACATGACGCCTACACCGGCGAACATCAAGGCGCTGGTGATGTTCATCAGACGCACATCCAGCGCAAGTTCAGGCCGGGATTCGGCGGGCAGGTGCATGGCGTCGCGTGCTTTCATTGCCGGCGTGCCCCCATGTTTGTGTCCAGGCGTGCGTCGCTCAGAATGTGCAGGCACAAATCTACATAAGACATGCCGGCGGCCCTGGCTGACATAGGCACCAGCGAATGACCGGTCATGCCCGGGCTGGTGTTCATCTCCAGCAGAAATGCTTTGTGGTCATTGGCGCGGATCATCACATCGGCCCGGCCCCAGCCGCGGCAACCGAGTGCGCGGTAAGCCGCCATACTCACGGCCTGTATGGCCTGCTCCTCAGCCGGCGGCAATCCGCTGGGGCAGTGGTACTTCACATCGTCTGTGAAATATTTGTTCTGGTAGTCGTAGGCGCCGTCAGGCGCAACGATGCGCACCACCGGCAAGGCTTTGGTATTGTCGCCTTCACCGAGAACAGGACAAGTGACTTCTTCGCCTTGAATGAATGCTTCGCACAACAGGTCCGGGTCATAGCCGCATGCCAGCTTGACGGCGGCTTGCAGCTGATCCGCATGCGTGACTTTGCTCACGCCAATGGATGAGCCTTCGTGCGGCGGCTTGACGATCAGCGGCAGCCCTAGTTGCGCCGGAATCGCCGCCAAGGCCGCCGGTGTTTGCTGCGATGGTGTCAGCCACACTGATGCAGGCGTGGACAAACCTTCGGCCTCCCACAGGCGTTTGGTCATGTGTTTGTCCATGGCAATGGCTGAGGCCATCACACCCGAACCGGTGTAGGGGATGCCAAGCAGCTCCAATGCGCCTTGCACCGTGCCGTCTTCGCCGTGGCGGCCATGCAAGGCAATGAAGACATGGCTAAAGCCTTGATCGCGCAGACCCAGCAAAGGCTGTTGTGCCGGGTCAAAGCTGTGCGCATTCACACCCAGCGACTGCAAGGCCTGCAGCACACCGTTACCGGACATCAACGACACTTCGCGTTCAGCCGAATGCCCGCCCATGAGTACGGCCACTTTGGCGCTGTGTTTGTCAAATGCTGTCATGAGCTCACCACCTTGAGCACAGGTTTGTCGCTGCCGCTTGCGGCCTGCAACCGTGCGGGCAATTGACCGATAGAGCCCGCGCCCATGCACATCAGCACATCGCCGTCCTGCGCCTGCTGGCGCACCAGTTCTTCCAGTTGAACCAGGTCCTGGGCAAACACCAGTTCATGCTGACCGGCCACGCGCAGCGCATGCGCCAGTGCACGGCCGTCGGCGGCGGCAACCGGCGTTTCACCGGCGGCATAGACTTCGGTCAACCAGACCACATTGGCGAGTCGCAGCACTTGCACAAAATCTTCGAAACAATCGCGCGTGCGGGTGTAGCGGTGCGGTTGAAAAGCCAGCACCAGACGGCGGCCCGGGAAGGCACTGCGCGCCGCCTCCAGGGTTGCCGCCAGTTCCACCGGATGGTGACCGTAGTCCTCGATCAAGGTGTAATGACCGCCGCCGTTCGCCGCCAATTCACCGTGGTTCTGGAAACGCCGGCCCACGCCTTTGAAACCGGCCAAAGCCTGGACCACGGCCGCATCAGGAATGTTCAATTCCACCGCAATCGAAATGGCAGCCAGCGCATTGCGCACGTTGTGCATGCCGGGCAGGTTGAGTTCGATCTGCATCTCCGGCAAGGTGATGCCGTTGCTGCGCGTAACACGAAACTGCATGCGCGAACCGTCGGCACGCACATCGTGCGCCCTGACCTGCGCGTGCGCGGATAAGCCGTAACTGGTGATGGGCCGCGACACCTCGGGGAATATGCTGTGCAACACCGGGTCATCGGCGCACAGTACCGCAGCACCGTAGAAAGGCATGCGGTGCAAAAACTCGATGAAAGCGTTTTTCAGTCTGCTGAAATCATGGCCATAGGTCTCCATGTGGTCAGCGTCGATATTGGTGACCACCGACATGATGGGGTTCAGGTTCAGGAAAGAGGCGTCGGATTCATCGGCTTCGACCACGATGTAATCACCCGAACCCAGCTTGGCATTGGCACCCGCACTGATGAGTCTGCCGCCGATGACAAAGGTCGGGTCCATGCCGGCCTGCGCCAGCACACTGGCGACCAGGCTGGTGGTGGTGGTTTTGCCGTGTGTGCCGGCGATGGCGATGCCTTGTTTCAAACGCATCAACTCGGCCAGCATGACGGCGCGCGGCACCACCGGTATCAGTTTGCTGTGCGCGGCTACAACTTCCGGGTTGTCGGCGTGTACCGCTGTCGAAGTGACCACTGCACCGGCACCGGCGATATGCGCGGCATCGTGGCCGACACTGGTGCGAATGCCCATAGCTTGCAAACGGCGCAGCACAGGACTGTCGGCAATGTCCGTACCCGACACGGTATAGCCCAGGTTGTGCAGAATTTCGGCGATGCCACTCATGCCCGCACCGCCTATGCCGACGAAATGCACATGGCTGATGGCGTGCTTCATGCGCTCACCTCTTCGCACGCAGTCACCACATCCCGGGTAGCATCCGTCTTGCGCAATGCATAGGCATTGGCAGCCGCTTGCAGCAATCGGGCACGGTCGGTGGTTTGTAAAAAATCCGCCAGTGCAGCGGGCGTCAATGCCTGTTGCGGCACCAGCCAGCCGGCGTCCTGCCTGACCAGGAATTGCGCGTTCACGGTCTGGTGGTCATCCACCGCATGCGGGAAAGGCACAAACAAGGCTGCCGCACCCACGGCTGCGATTTCGCTCACGGTGCTGGCCCCGGCCCGGCAAATCACCAGGTCGGCAGCGGCAAACACAGCGGCAGTGTCGTCGATAAAAGCCAGCAGTTCGGCCTGCACGCCGGCTTTTGAATAGTTGTCCTGCAATTGCTGCACATGTTTTGCGCCGCCTTGATGTATCACTTGCGGGCGTTTGTCAGCTGGGATCAGTGCCAGGGCTTGCGGCACCACGCTGTTCAAAGCCTGCGCACCCAGACTGCCGCCGACCACCAGCAGCCGCAGTACGCCGGCGCGACCTTGAAAACGCTGTGCCGGTGCGGCTTGTTCGAGAAATGCGTTGCGCATGGGGTTGCCGACCCATTGGGCCTGAGGCAGCACGCCGGGGAAAGCGGACAAGACTTTGTCGGCAATCTGCGCGAGCACTTTGTTGGCCAGACCGGCGACCGAGTTTTGCTCATGCAGCACCAGCGGCTTGCCGCAGAGCACGCCCATTATGCCGCCCGGGAAACTGATGTAGCCGCCCATGCCTATCACCACATCGGGGCGCAAGCGCCGCACAACCCGCAGGCTTTGCCAGAAGGCCTGCAGCAGACGCAGCGGCAACAAAGCCATGGTCAACACGCCTTTGCCCCGCAGCCCGCCGAAGCGCACCGCTTCAAACGCAAAGCCTTTGGGCGGTACCAGCTGGCTTTCCATGCTGGGTGCCGGTGCCCCCAGCCAATGCACGTTCCAGCCGCGGCTGCGCAATAACTCGGCCACGGCCAATCCCGGAAAAATATGGCCGCCGGTGCCACCGGCCATGACCAGGGCGGTGCGCGCCGTCATACCCGGCCTCCGTGCATCAGCAGACGGTTTTCGTAATCGACGCGCAAGACGATGGCCAGCGCAATCAGGTTGAGCAAAATCGCCGAACCGCCGTAACTCATCAAGGGCAATGTCAGACCTTTGGTCGGCAATGCGCCCAGGTTCACGCCCATATTGATGAAAGCCTGAAAACCTATCCACACCCCGACACCTTGTGCGACCAGGCCGGAGAACACCCGGTCCATGGCAATCGCCTGACGGCCGATGAACATGATGCGCCGCGTCAACCACATGAACACCGCGATGACGGTGACCACACCGACCAGTCCGAATTCTTCGCCCAGCACGGCGAGCAGAAAATCGGTGTGTGCTTCAGGCAGCCAATGCAATTTCTCCACACTACCGCCCAAACCGACGCCGAATATTTCGCCGCGTCCGATGGCTATCAAAGAATGCGACAACTGGTAGCCCTTGCCCAGCGCGTAGTCTGCGCCGAACGGGTCCAGGTAAGCAAAAATACGCTCGCGCCGCCATGGCGATAAAGCAATCATCAAACCGAAAGCAATCACCAGAATTCCGCTGATCAGAAGGAACATGCGGGCATTCACACCGCCTAAAAACAGTGTGCCCATGGCGATCACAGCAATCACCAGAAACGCACCCATGTCGGGCTCGGCCAGCAGCAAGGAGCCGACGATGGCAATCGCCACTGCCATCGGTGTCACAGCGGCAAAGAATTTCTCTTTCACATCCATTTTGCGCACCATGTAATTGGCGGCGTACAACAGCGTGCCCAGCTTGGCCAGTTCGGACGGTTGAAAGTTCATCAGCCCCAGCCCGATCCAGCGGCGCGCACCGTTGACGCTTTTACCGATGAAGGGCAACAGCACGGCGATCAACAAGATGATGGAGACGATGAACACCCAGGGCGCGACTTTTTCCCAGCGGTCCATGGACACCTGAAACACCAGCAGTGCCGCCACAAAACCGACAAACAGTGACAGGCAGTGGCGCACTAGAAACTGCGCCTGCAACACACTGCTGTCCTGGGCGCCATCGTTCAATGCGATGGATGCCGAATACACCATCACCAGGCCCCACAGCATCAAGCCGGCAATCGCCCAGATGAGTGCCTGGTCAAAGCCTTTGATGCTGCCTGGCGCGGCACCGGTGCGGGTGAATTCACGGCCGTGCACCCGCACCGGCAGCGCGTCCATGCCTTCTTTGGGCGGGTTGCCGAACCAGCGGCCGATGCGATCGCTTAAAGTGATCTGGCTCATGGCTGACCTTCCAGCATCGCCAGCTGTTGCACGGCTTGAACAAAAGCCTCAGCCCTGGCGACATAGTTGGCGTACATGTCCAGACTGGCACAAGCCGGTGACAGCAGCACCGCGTCGCCAGTGTGCGCGCATTGCGCGGCCAGTTCCACTGCTTCAGTCATGTCCTTGGCACGGTGCATGTCCAGACCCTGGCTTTGCAAAGCCTCAGCCAGCAACGGTGCATCGCGGCCTATCAGTACCAGCGCGCGCGCATGGCGTTTGAGCGGATCGCCCAGCGGGCTGAAGTCCTGCCCCTTGCCGTCGCCGCCCAGAATCACCACCAGATTGCGTTCAGCGCCCAGGCTGTTGACGGCAGCCACGGTGGCGCCGACATTCGTGCCCTTGCTGTCGTCAAAGTATTCGATGTCATTGAGCACAGCAACAGAGGACAAGCGGTGCGGCTCGCCGGTGTAATTACGCAGACCGTGCAGCATCGGCGCCAGTCCGTTGCTGCAAGTGCCTGCCAGCGCCAGTGCTGCCAGCGCATTCAATGCGTTGTGCCGACCGCGTATGCGCAGCGCATTGGCCGGCATCAGACGTTGAATCTGCAATTCTTCTTCCACGGCGCGACCGCGCTTGCCGCCGTGGCCTTCTGCGGGCAGGGCATGCACCAGCCAGCTCATGCCGTTTTCTGTGGACAAACCGAAGTCGCCCGGGTGTTGCGGCAGGTCTGCGCCGACATGTATGCGGGCACGCGGCACTTCTTTTTTGCGTCCGCTGTCGGCCGGCCACAAGGCCATGACCTGAGCGTCGTTGCGCGGCAACACACCGGTGGCATGCCTGCCGTATATGTTTGCTTTGGCTTTGCCGTAGGCGGCCATGTCGCCATGCCAGTCCAGGTGGTCCTGCGTCAGATTAAGGACGCAGGCTGCGCTGGCTACAAAGTTGTCCACGCCATCGAGCTGAAAACTCGACAACTCGAGCACCCATACTTGCGGCAAATCGTCCAAGCGCTGCGTCAAAGTGTCAAGCAAAGTGGGGCCAATATTGCCCGCCACCGCCACGCTCATGCCGGCGCGCTCCAGCAGCAAACCGGTGAGCCGCGTCACCGTGGTTTTGCCGTTGGTGCCGGTGATGGCCAGGACCTTGGGCTGGTAAGCCGCTTCGCTGTTTTTCAGATGTTCAAGCGCGTGTGCAAACAAACTGAGTTCGGTGCCGCACCAAAATCCCCTGGCCTGAGCGGCCTGCCAGACGCCTGCGACTTCTGCCGGCGACAGACCCGGGCTTTTGAACACAACGCGTATGTCGTTGCCATCAATCAGCGCTGCATGAAATTCAGATTGCACAAACTCAGCTTGTAATTTTTCTTCTTGCATCGACTGCAAACCCGGCGGTTGCGCACGTGTGTCCGCCACCGTCACCCGCGCGCCCTGTCGCAAACACCAGCGCAGCATGGCCAACCCGGAGTCGCCCAGACCCAGGATCAGAATGTGTTGGTCTTGCAGCAGGTTCATGTTCAGCGCAGCTTTAAGGTGGACAGACCGACCAGGCACAGCAACATGGTGATGATCCAGAAACGGACCACGACCTGTGTTTCTTTCCAGCCGGATTTTTCAAAATGGTGGTGCAAAGGCGCCATCTTCAGGATGCGCCTGCCCTCGCCGTATTTGCGTTTGGTGTATTTAAAGTACGCGACCTGCAACATCACCGACAAGGCCTCGGCGACAAAAATGCCGCCCATGATGGCCAGCACAATTTCCTGACGCACGATGACGGCGATGGCGCCCAGCGCCGCACCCAGACCCAACGCCCCGACGTCGCCCATGAACACCTGTGCCGGATGCGTGTTGAACCATAAAAAGGCCAGGCCGGCGCCGGCGATGGCGGCACAGAAAATCAGCAGTTCACCGGCACCCGGGATATGCGGGAAAAACAGGTAGCGCGAATAGACGGCACTGCCGACGACATAAGCAAACACACCCAGCGCTGAACCGACCATGACCACCGGCATGATGGCCAGGCCGTCCAGGCCGTCAGTCAGGTTGACCGCATTGCTTGATCCGACGATCACCAGATAAGTCAGGATGACAAAGCCCAGCACACCCAGGGGGTAGCTGATTTCCTTGAAAAAAGGCAGTAACAAACCGGCCTTGGGCGGCAGGTTCACATCAAAGCCCGAGCGCACCCAGCTGTAAAACAATTCGAGCACACGCAAATTGCTGACCTCGGAAATGCTGAACACCAGGTACAAGGCAGCCAGCAGTCCTATGACGGATTGCCAGAGGTATTTTTCACGCGAGCGCATGCCTTCGGGGTCTTTGTTGACCACCTTGCGCCAGTCGTCGACCCAGCCTATGGCACCAAAGCCCATGGTCACGACAAGCACGATCCAGACAAAGCGGTTGGACAAATCCACCCACAACAAGGTAGAGAGTGCGACCGACAACAGGATCAATACCCCGCCCATGGTGGGTGTGCCGGATTTGCTCAGGTGTGATTGAACACCGTAACCGCGTATGGGCTGACCGATTTTCAATTCGGCGAGTTTGCGGATCACCGCCGGGCCGGTGATCAAACCGATCAGCAAAGCGGTCAGCGCTGCCATGACAGCACGGAACGTCAGGTACTGGAACACCCGCAAGTAACCGTATTCAGGTGAAATGTATTGCAACCATTGGGCCAGGGTCAGCAGCATGAAGCCTCCTTGCGGGGTAGGGAGGCCGCCGCTTTGTCAGCGTCTTGCAATGCCTGCACGACACGCTCCATGCGCATGAAACGCGATCCCTTGACCAGCACGGTCGAGACAGCCGGCAGCAAGGTGTTCACCCGTTGCTGTAATTCATCCATGCTCTGGCAATGCACCGCGCCTGAACACGCGCTCGCGGTATGCAGGCTGAGCTCGCCCAGCGTCAGCACATGCTCGATCTGTTGCTGCCGGGCATACGCGCCGGCCTCAGAATGAAACGCAGCGCCCTGCGTGCCGGCCTCACCCATATCGCCCAACACCAGCAAACGCGGCGCGCCAGACTGCGCCAGCACATCGATGGCAGCGTGCACAGAGTCCGGGTTGGCGTTGTAACTGTCGTCCACCAGGGTGATGCTGCGGCCCTGGTGTTGCAGCAGAATGACTTTGGAGCGGCCGTTGACCGGCTGAAACTGCGTCAAGCCTTGTGCAATCGCGCTCACGGGTGCACCGGCGGCAAGCGCTGCGGCCACTGCCGCCATGGCGTTGTGCACATTGTGCTGTCCGGGCAGATGCAGCTGCGCATTCAGCGCACCCGATGGTGTATGCAGCTCAATTTGCCAATGCGTGACTGACCATTCGGCCCGCAACAGTTTGACTTGCGCACACGCTGCGCCGAAATCAATGACGCGACGCGAGCCGGCGTATTGACGCCACAGCCATTGATAGGGATCAGCGGCAGGAAACACAGCCGTACCGTCCTGCGGCAAAGCCTGTATCACTGCACCGTTTTCCTCAGCCACCGCCTGCACACTGTGCATGAACTCCTGGTGTTCGCGCTGGGCATTGTTCACCAGTGCTACTGTGGGTGCTGCGCACGCAGCCAGCTGTGCAATTTCATCTGCGTGGTTCATGCCAAGCTCAAGCACAGCGACCCGGTGCTGCGCACGCAGTCGCAGCAGCGTCAAGGGAACGCCGATGTGGTTGTTGAAATTGCCTTGCGTGGCCAGTGCATGCTCACCCTGCCAGGCATGCAGTATGGACGCCAGCATTTGCGTCACCGTGGTTTTGCCGTTGCTGCCGGTGACTGCAATCAACGGCAAGTCAAACTGCGCACGCCAGGCGCTAGCCAGTGATTGTAGGGCTTGCAATGTGTCGTCCACCTCAAGCCCTGACAAACCGGCCTGCGCCAGACCGCGCGTGGCTATGGCTGCCTGTACACCCAGCGCAGGCAATTGCGCCAGAAAATCATGCGCGTCAAAACGCTTGCCCTGCAAGACGACAAACAAATCATGCGCCTGCACGCTGCGACTGTCGGTATGAACCCGGGCAATCTTCAAGCTGCCGTCGCCGATGAGCCTGCTGCCGGGCAACCACTGCTGGATCTGCTGCACACTGAGGTTCATGCCTGCCCCCGGTTCTGCAATGCCAGCATGGCGTGGTCCACGTCAGAAAACGGCAGTTTCTGACCTTTGACTTCCTGGTAGGTTTCATGCCCTTTGCCGGCAATCAAGACCACGTCCTTCACATCGGCATGGTTGATGCTGTCGGCAATCGCCAGACCGCGGTCGAGTTGTTGCACAGCGCTGTGCGGTTCCCGCATGCCTTGTAGCATGTGCTGCAGAATGAGTTGCGGGTCTTCGCTACGCGGGTTGTCGCTGGTCAGACAGACCACATCCGCGTTGTCTTCGGCGCAACGCGCCATGGGCGCGCGTTTGCTGCTGTCGCGGTCGCCGCCGCAACCGAGTACACAGTGCAGGCGGCCGCCTCGTGCATGCGCCCAGGTGCGCAAGGCCTGCAATGCCTTGGCCACGGCGTCCGGCGTGTGCGCATAGTCAACCACCACCACTGGTGTACCGGCATGTCCGAGTTGCTGCATGCGACCGGGCACGGCTTGCAGGTCATGACACACCGCCACAACATCGGCCAGCGCAAGGCCGGCCTGACGCAATGCAGCGATCACACCCAACAGGTTCATCACGTTGAAGTCGCCCATAGCCACGGTGGTCAGCGTGATGCTCTGTGCGGCTTCGCACACTTCAAAAGACATGCCTTGTGCGGTGGTGCGCACCTCACGGGCGCAAATATCCGCTGGACCCTGCATGGACACGGTCCACAGCTTGACAGCGCAGTGTTGCAGCTGTTGCGCCAGCTCACGCCCTTTGGCATCGTCTATGTTGATGACTGCCGCCGTCAGGCCGGTCCATTCAAACAGGCTTTGCTTGGCCTGCCAGTAAGCCTGCATACTGCCGTGGTAGTCTAGGTGATCCTGGGTGAAGTTGGTGAAGATGGCAGTGCGTACGCGGCAAGCGCTCAAGCGGTGCTCGACCAGCCCGATCGAAGAAGCCTCGATGGCACAGACCTGCACGCCGTCGTTGACCCAGCGGCGCAACTGGCTGTGTAATTGCAAAGGATCGGGCGTGGTCAAGCCGGTGCTGTACATCTGCCCGGGTTCGCCCAGGCCCAGGGTACCGACCACTGTGCACCGTTGCCCCAGGCGGCTGAACGCCTGTGCCAGCCACCAGACGGTTGAGGTTTTGCCATTGGTACCGGTGACGGCCTGCAGGTTCAACGCGGCGCTGGGCGAATCGAAATAAGCATCGGCGATGGCACCGCTGGCGGCTTTCAAGCCGGTGAAGCTACTGATAGGTGCGTCGTGCAATGCCAGGTCGTTGACCGCTTCAAAAGCTTCGATACCCTGTGCTTCGACCAGGCATACGCTTGCACCTTCTTGCAAGGCCTGAACCACATGTTGTCTGGCGTCAGTGGTTTGACCGACCCAGGCGAAAAAACCGTCACCCGGCTGTACAAGCCGACTGTCAGAGGTAAGGCGTGCGCTCACGTGCGCGCGCAGCCAGCGGGCGGCCTCGGCGGGTGTGTGCAAATGCTGCATCAAAATGACTCCACCTCAGCCTTGGCCACGACTTCCGGTTTGACCGTCATGTCGGGCTGCACTTCGAGCATGCGCAATGTTTGCTGCACGATCTGGCTGAACACGGGCGCTGCCACATCGCCGCCGAAATAACGTCCGTTGCTGGGCTCGTCGATCATGACGGCGACCACGATGCGCGGGTTGTCTATCGGCGCCATGCCAACAAAAAAGCCCTGGTACTTTTTCTCGGCATAGATTTTGCCGTCGAGCTTGTGCGCAGTCCCGGTCTTACCGCCGACCGAATAACCCATGGTCTGCGCTTTGGGCGCGGTGCCGCCGGGGCCGGTCACCATGTGCAGCATATTGCGCACCTGCAATGCATGTTCTGTGGACATGACGCGCACACCGGCGACCTTGTCCTGGCGTTTGAGCAGGCTCACCGCTGCCATTTCACCGTCGCGCGCAAACATGCTGTAGGCCCGGGCCAGCTGAAACAGACTGGTCGACAAACCGTAGCCGTAACTCATGGTCGCCTGCTCCATCGGCCGCCAGCTTTTGTAGGGACGCAGCCTGCCGGTGACCGCACCGGGGAACGGCACTTGCGGTTTCTGGCCGAAACCGACCTGTGTATACATTTCCCACATGTCCTTGGGCGGAATGCGCATGGCGATCTTGACGGTGCCGATATTGCTGGACTTTTGAATCACCTCGGACACGCTCAGCGTGCCGTGCGGGTGCGCGTCAGTGATGGTCATGCCGTACATATTAAGCTTGCCGGGCGCGGTATCTATCAAGGTCTCGGGCTTGACCAGGCCCTTTTCCATGGCCAGGCCGATGATGAACGGCTTCATGGTCGAGCCCGGCTCGAAGGTATCGGTCAAGGCGCGGTTGCGCAATTGCGCGCCGCTCAGGTTACTGCGCTTGTCGGGCGTGTAGCTGGGGTAATTGGCCAGCGCCAGGATGTCGCCGGTTTGCGCATCCAGCACCACCACGCTGCCGGCTGCCGCCTTGTTCTCCAGCACCGCTTCACGCAGGCGCTGGTAAGCGAAATACTGGACCTTGCTGTCGATGCTGAGTTGCAAGTCCTTGCCTTCAACCGGCGGCACCATATCGCCGACGCCTTCAACCACCTGGCCCTGGCCGTTTTTGATGACGCGGCGGGTGCCGTTCTTGCCACCAAGATGGGTGTTAAACGTCAGTTCAACGCCTTCCTGGCCGATGTTTTCCACATTGGTGAAACCGACCACATGCGCGGCAGCCTCGCCTTGCGGGTACATGCGCTTGTATTCCATGGTGGTGTAGATGCCATGGATACTGAGTTCTTTGATTTTTTTGCCGGTGACGTCGTCGAGCTGACGGCGCAGCCACACGTGTTTACGGCGTGTGTCACTGACCTTGGTTTGCAATTCAGACAGCGGCATCTCAAGCAGTTGTGCCAGCGCCCTGAGCTGAGCCTCATCGGCATCCATTTCCTCCGGGCTGGCCCAGATGCTGGGCATGGGCACGCTGGATGCGAGTATCATACCTTTACGGTCCAGAATACGGCCGCGGTTGGCGGGTATATCGAGCTGTCTTTCAAAACGCACAATGCCTTGCTTGCGGAAAAATGCATTGCCCACCACTTGCACATAAGCGGTACGCACCACCAGCCCGATGAAGCCCAGGGCAATACAGGCGACGATGAGCTGGCTGCGCCAGATCGGCGTCTTGCTGGCGAGCAAAGGGTTGGTGGAGTATTGAACGCTGCGGCTGCTCACGGCTGAACCTTTTGTGTGGCGGCTGCGGCGCTTTCAAGCGGGCTGTTGGCAGGCGAGGCGTACTGGGTGATGGCCGGGGAAATGGTGCGCATATGCAGTTGCTCGTGCGCGAGTTTTTCCACCCGCAAGGGCGTGGCCTGTGCACCTCTTTCAATATCCAGACGGTCGTATTCGTTTTCCAGCCGCTGCGCCTGCGCCTTGGCTCGGTCGAGTTCGGTATACAAACGGCGCGATTCGTACTGGGTGCGCACCAGGTACAGCGCAGTGAGAATGACCGCCACCAGCAGCAAGGCATTGACCCGTGTCATGCGAACTCCTGTGCCGCCGGCAGCCGCTCGGCCACCCGCATGATGGCGCTGCGGCTGCGCGGATTGGCCTTGATTTCCTCGTCCGAGGGGCGCCGGCGACCGAGTGCGCGCAAGGGCAAATCGGGCGCGGCCGCAAACGGCGCGCGCCGGTCGTAGACCTCGCGCGAATGCCTGGCGATGAATTGTTTGACCATGCGGTCTTCGAGTGAATGGAAACTGATCACCACCAGACGGCCTCCCAGTTGCAGGACTTGCACGCTGGCGTCCAGCGCCTGTTGCAATTCATCGAGTTCACCGTTGATGTGCATGCGAAACGCCTGAAAAGTGCGGGCCGCCGGGTTCTGCCCGGGCTCACGGGTTTTGACCACTTCGGCGACCAGCGCGGCCATACCCAGCGTGGTGTCGGGCAACTGCCCCGCATCGCGCCGTGCGCTGATAGCCTTGGCAATGCCATTGGCAAATCGTTCTTCGCCGAGTTCACGGATCACCTGTGCGATTTGTTCGGTTTTTGCTTCGACCAGCCAGGCGTGAACGCTTTGGCCTCGGCTGCTGTCCATCCTCATGTCCAGCGGGCCGTCGTTGCGGAACGAGAAGCCTCTTTCGGGGTTGTCGATTTGCGGGGAGCTCACGCCCAGATCCATCAACACCCCCCTCACACTGGCCGGCGGCAGCTGGTTCAGGGCGGCAAAGCTCTGGTGGCGTATTTGCAGGCGCGGGTCGTTCAAGGCTTGTGCGCTGGCCACCGCCTGCGGGTCCTTGTCGAAGGCTATCAGTTGCCCCTGCGCCGACAACTGCGCCAAGATTCGCCTTGCATGCCCGCCTCGGCCAAAGGTTGTGTCGACATAAGTGGCTTCGGCCTGGACGTCCAGCGCCTCTACCGCCTCCTTCAACATGACGGTGGTGTGTGCCCATTCAGTTGTTGCCATTCCACGTTAAATCGAAAAATCGCGCAGCACATCAGGCATCTCGCCTTGCATGGCCTGGGCTTCCTGTGCGTCATAGGTGGCCTTGTCCCACAGTTCAAAGTGGCTGCCCATGCCCAACAGAATCGTTTCTTTGCTAATGTGTGTGGCCGCACGCAATTCCGGCGAAATCAGAATGCGGCCGGTGCTGTCCATGTCGACGTCCATGGCGTTGCCCAGAAATATGCGTTTCCACCAGTGCGCCGTCATCGGCAGGGCGGCCACCCGCTCGCGGAACTTTTCCCACTCGCTGCGTGGAAACAGCATCAGACAACCGTGCGGGTGGCGTGTGATGGTGAGTTGTCCGGCAGCGGTCGCGCTCAGCACATCACGGTGCCTTGTGGGCACCGATAAACGGCCTTTGGCATCCAGACTCAGCGACGAAGCACCTTGAAACACGGCAATCAACTCCTTGGAAAGAAAACAGCGGCAGAAAACGGAGAATCTCCCATTTTTCCATTATTTACCACTAATTTGCACTTTACCAGAGATTTAAACGATTACCAACCAAAAGTGAAGTTTTGTAAATAAAATCAACAACTTAGACTGGAATTTGAATTTTCATGTAAGAAAAAATTCAATATAAAATAAGCACTTAGAGAAGTATTTGAAAGTGAAATATCGGCATTTTCAAAAAAAAAAGCAGGCCTTGCGGCCTGCCTGGTGTGTGGCAAAGCAGACGATGCTCAGTCACCGAACATTTTTTGCTTGAGTTCGCGACGCTGTTGCGCTTCGAGTGACAAGGTGGCTGTGGGACGGGCGATCAGGCGGCCGACACCTATGGGTTCGCCGGTTTCATCGCAATAACCGTAATCACCGTTGTCGATGCGGGAAATCGATTGCTCGATTTTTTTCAGCAGCTTGCGTTCACGGTCGCGGGTGCGCAATTCGAGAGCGTGTTCTTCCTCGATGGTGGCTCGGTCTGCGGGGTCCGGCACGATGACCGTGTCTTCGCGCAAATGCTCAGTGGTTTCACCAGCGTTGATCAGGATGTCGTTTTTCAATTGCACCAGTTTGTGACGGAACAAAGCCATTTGCAGGCTGTTCATGTACTCCTCGTCAGGCATGGCAATGATCTCGGCATCGCTGATGGTGTCGGCCGTTTTGGTTTTCCAGTTATTGAGCAGCTTGGGGTCTTTGACGGGAACCACAGGCACCACGGCGGGCAATGAAGGAATGGCAGGGCCGTAGCTGGATTTGGCGGTGGTCGAAGCCACGCTTTGTCCGGGCGGCGGCGGCATCATGGCCATGGCCTTGGCGGCACGCGGAGATTTTTTGGCCACGTCTGCGGCAGCAGGGGCGGCAACCGCTTTAGCGGGAGTGGTTTTGGCGGAGGAAGTGGCAGATTTGCCGGGTGAGGTTTTAGTAGCGCTGGGCACGGATGGGGTAGCAGTTTTTGCGTTGGAAGGTTTTTTAACGGCAGGCGGTGTCTTGACCGGGGTCTTGGACACCTTGCCTTGACGGGAGGCTGTTGAAGATGTGGTTACTGCTTGTTTGACGGGTACAACTTTTTTGCTGGCGGCAGAACCGGCAGGTTTGGATTTGCCTTTGACTGCCGAGGCTGGTTGAACAACTGCTTTTTTGGCGGCCGGCTTTTTCACAGGGACAGGTTTTTTCGCCGCCGCCGGTTTTTTTGCAGGCACCGCTTTTTTGGCGGCCGGTTTTTTCACTGCCGCCGGTTTTTTCACGGCATCAGGTTTTTTAGAAGCTACGGTTTTTTTGACAGCGGATTTTTGGGCGACTGTTTTTTTCACTGCCGGCTTGGCCGCTGGCGCGGATATCTTGACCGTCGCTTTTTTGGCCGGTGCCTTGGCGCTTGTTTTCAAGTTGGATTTGGCGCTGGCTTTGTGTTGGGTAGATTTCACTGCACATCTCCTGTCAGCCGGGCCCGGGGAGTCCGTTACAGACACCCCGACTGCTGTTATTTTTTTACATCTTTACTGTCTTGTTCGTCCTGGCCGTCGCTTTCACGTGCTTGGCTGTGCCGCGCGGATTGTACTCAGCATAAGCATTGTTCCAGTCCCTGCATGAAAATATCTCTGGGCAAATCAATACCAATGAATACCATTTTGCTCATTCGCTTCTCATTTTTCTCCCAGGGCTGGCCCAAATCGCTGCCCATCAACTGATGCACCCCCTGAAAAATCACTTTGCGCTCGGTGCCCTTCATGTGCAGCACCCCCTTGTAGCGCAGCATGCGCGGGCCGTAGATATTGACAATCGC
>SHXP01000008.1 GCA_009693225.1 Limnohabitans sp.
CCCATGTCGAGAGCAAAAAATGGAACGAAGCAGCATTGACCCAGTTCCGCCTCTACCCTGATATGTTTCCTTTGACACGACAGGTGCAAATCGCCTGCGACACTGCCAAGGGCGTGGTCGCCAGACTCGCCGGCGTCGATATTCCTGCCTATGAAGACAACGAAGTCACGCTTGCCGATCTGAAGCAACGCGTCGCCAAAACCATGGCCTTCGTCGAAACCTTCAAGGCCGCGCAGATTGACGGCACTGAAGACAAAGACATTGTCACCAAGCGCGGCGATGTAGAAACGCATTACAAGGGCATGCAGTTTTTACTGAACCACGCCATGCCAAATATTTATTTTCACGTGACCACGGTGTATGCCATTCTGCGCCACAACGGTGTGGAGATCGGCAAGCGCGATTACCTGGGCAAGGTGTAAAAAATGTCAAGCGGCCAGGCCGCTTGACACATTCACCGCTGGAATGCAGTTGCATGCGCCAGCGGTGTTTTTATTTGTGGCTCAGAGCGTTGCTGACCAGTTTGGCCGTGATGTCGACAATCTGGATCATGCGGTCGTAGGGCATGCGAGTGGGTCCTATGACGCCGAGCGTTCCCACCACCTGGCCGTCGACCTCGTAATTGGCGCTGACCACCGACAACTCCTCAAAAGGCACGATCTGGCTTTCGCCGCCGATGTAAATGCGCACGCCCTCGGCCTGGTTGGACATGTCGAGCAGGCGCACGAGTTGGGCTTTTTGTTCGAACACTTTAAAAGCTCGGCGCAACTGGCCCATGTCGCTGGAGAAATCGGAGACCGACAACAGATTGCGCTCACCGCTGATGACCACGCCGTCCTCATTCGAGTTGATGGCTTCGGAGCTGAACTGCACCGCAGCCTGCATCAGGGCGGCGATTTCGCTGCGCAGTTTTTCCACGTCCTGTTGCAGTCTTTGCCGGACTTCCTCGATAGCCATGCCGACAAAATGCGTGTTCAGGTAATTGGAGGCTTCGATCAGTTGCGACTGAGCAATATCGGCGTCAGCGAAGATAACCCGGTTTTGCACGTCTCCGTCCGGCGACACAATGATGACCAGCACACGCTTGTCTGACAGGCGTAAAAACTCGATATGCCGGAACACAGAGCCACGGCGAGGCGACATGACCACGCCGACAAAATGCGACAGGTTTGACAACAGGCTGGCTGCATTGGTAATGACTTTTTGCGGCTGCTCGGGTGCCAGTGGGGGCGCGTGCAGGTCTTCGCGGTTGATAGTCAACATGGTGTCGACAAACAAGCGGTAGCCTCTGGCCGTCGGTATGCGCCCGGCCGAAGTGTGCGGGCTGACGATCAGCCCCAGCTCCTCCAGATCGGCCATGACGTTGCGCACAGTGGCAGGCGACAATTCAATGCCGTTGGCCCGCGACAAGGTGCGGGAACCCACCGGTTGGCCGTCTGCAATATAGCGCTCAACCAGGGTTTTCAACAGCAACTTTGCTCGGTCATCCAGCATGGTCATCCTTTTGTGTCATTTTAATGATGTAATTTGTCCATGAGCCTGACTTTCCGCCACATTGCCTTGATCGGCAAACACCACTCCGCTTTCCACAGCGCCCCGCCCGCCCAGGCCAGGCAGGTATTGACTTCCCTGACCCAATGGCTGCTGCAATCGGGGGCTGAGGTGTTTCTGGAAAAGGATTCGGCCCAGCAGATCGGGCTTGACATCGCGCCAGCATTGGATATTCGAGGCATCGCTGCCCAATGCGATCTGGCGCTGGTGCTTGGGGGTGACGGTACCATGCTCGGCTACGGGCGCCAACTGGCGCCGCACGGCGTGCCTTTGATCGGCATCAACCAGGGGCGCCTTGGCTTCATCACGGATATTGCGTTGAACCAGCTCGAAGCCAGGCTGCAACCCATGCTGCACGGCGAATACGAGGAAGACCACCGGGTCATGCTGCATGCTCAGGTCTGGCGCGGCGCAGACCTTGTGCTGGAGGCGCAGGCCTTGAACGACGTGGTGGTCAACCGGGGTGCGACCACCGGCATGGTGGAATTGCGCGTCAGCGTAGACGGGAATTTCGTGGCAAACCAGCGTGCCGACGGTCTGATCATTGCCACCCCGACCGGCTCCACCGCTTACGCGTTGTCGGCGGGCGGACCCTTGCTGCAGCCCTCGCTCGGAGGCCTGGTGATGGTGCCCATCGCGCCGCACACCTTGTCCAACCGGCCCCTGGTACTCACCAACTCGGCTGACATTCTGATTGAGCTGGTGGCCGGGCGCGATGCCAGCGCCAATTTCGACATGCAATCGCTGGCCTCGCTACTCATCGGCGATCAGGTCAAGGTGCGTAAATCACAGCACCATGCGGTATTTCTGCACCCCCGGGGCTGGAGCTACTTTGACACACTCAGACAGAAACTGCATTGGAACGAGGGAGGTTCATGAGTCTGCAACGCATCAGCCTACGCGACTTCGTCATCGTGCGGCAACTCGAACTCGAAGTCACGGGCGAGTTCAGTGTGCTCAGCGGCGAAACCGGCGCCGGCAAATCCATCTTGATTGACGCGCTGCAACTGGTGCTAGGTGCGCGCGCCGATGCCGGTGTGGTCCGAGAAGGCGCGACGCGCAGCGAAATCAGCGCTGGTTTTCTTGCCAATGAAGCGGTCAACCAATGGTTGCAGCACAACGGTTTCGACCAAAGCGATGAACTCCTGCTCAGACGCAGCATTGACAGCCAAGGCAAGAGCCGGGCCTGGATCAACGGCAGCGCGGCGACTGCGGCCCAACTGCGCGAAATAGGCGACCAGCTGGTCGATATCCACGGCCAGCACGCCTGGCAAAGCCTGACCAGGCCCAGCGCTGTGCGCGGTTTGCTTGACGCCTACGCCGGAGTCGACACGCGCGTCCTGCAACAGACCTGGGACGACTGGCGCAGCGCCCAGCAGACGCTCTTACAAGCCCGTCAGGCGCAAAACCAGTTGCAGCAGGAACGCGAACGCCTGGCCTGGCAGATCGGTGAAGTCGACAAACTCTCCCCGCGCTCAGACGAATGGGACGAACTCAATACCCGGCATTCACGCCTGTCAAACGCACGCTCGCTGATGGAGGCGGCGCAAACCTCCTTGCAACATCTCAACGGCGAAGAAGCATCCGCTACGCTGGGCCTGGCCCATGCGCAAAACGCTTTGCTGGAACACAGCCATATAGAACCCGAATTTCAGGCGCTGGCCGAGCAACTCGGCGCCTGCCTTGCCCAGGCTGAGGATGCGGCCCACAGTCTGCAGACCTGGCTGCGCCGCGCCGACCTGGACCCGCAAGGCCTGGAAGAGCTGGATGAACGCCTGGGTTTGTGGGTCTCGCTGGCGCGCCGCTACAAACGCACCCCGGCTGAATTGGCTGAGCTTTACGCCGGCTGGCAACGCGAGTTGCAAAAACTCGATGCCGCCGCCGACCTGGCTGCGCTTGAAAAAACCGAGCAAGCCGCCGCCCAGGCTTTCATGAAAGAGGCTAAATTGCTGAGCAAAGCCCGTGCCGCAGCGGCGCCCAAACTCGCCGCCAGTATCACCCAGGCCATGCAAAACCTGGGCATGCAAGGCGGCCGTTTTGAGGTCATGCTGGAAATCCTGCCCGAAGCTGCCAGCCATGGTCTGGAAGACATTCAGTTTCTGGTCGCCGGTCACGCGGCCAGCACGCCCCGGCCTGTGGGCAAAGTGGCCTCCGGCGGCGAGTTATCTCGCATTGCCCTGGCCATCGCCGTCACCACCAGTCAACTGGGCACAGCGCAAACCCTGATCTTTGACGAGGTCGACTCCGGTGTCGGCGGCGCAGTGGCTGAAACAGTGGGACGGCTCATGAAGCAACTCGGGTGCGACCGTCAGGTGCTGGCCGTGACCCACTTACCGCAGGTGGCGGCCTGTGCAGACCACCACTGGGTAGTCTCCAAACAATCCGACAAGCAAGGCAGTTTCAGCGCTGTTGAGTCGGTAAACGGCGAACACCGGGTCAGCGAAATCGCCCGCATGCTCGGCGGTGAGCGCCTGTCGGACACCACCCACGCACACGCGCGTGAAATGCTGCAAACCATGGCAGCTGCGGCAACGGTCAAAGCCAAACCCCGGGTCAGCAAAACATGAAGCGCGAACTCGTGCTGATCACCGGCATGGCCGGTTCCGGCAAATCGATTGCCCTGCACGCGCTGGAAGACGCAGGTTATTACTGCGTCGACAACCTGCCGCCCGAGCTGCTGATACCTTTCGTGCAGCTTGAAGACCGCAAGCAATCCACCAAGGTGGCGATTGCCATGGACGTGCGAAGTGCCAACGCCTTGCACACCGTGCCCGCGCAACTGGACGAATTGCGCAAACAGGACGTGAATGTGCGACTGCTTTTTCTGGACGCAGGCTCCGATACCCTGTTGCGGCGTTTTTCGGAAACCCGGCGCAATCACCCGCTGTCGCATGCGTCTGCCGACGGCAGCCAAAGCGCTCTGGATTTGATAAACGCCATCGAACTCGAGCGCCAGCTGCTGGCCGATTTACGCGAAGAATCCCACATCATCGACACCAGCCAATTGCGCGCCACCAAATTGCAAAGTTACATACACGATCTGGTCACCGCGGCCAGCTCTCAACTGACGCTGATGTTCGAATCCTTCGCATTCAAACGCGGCATCCCTGTACACGCCGATTTCGTGTTTGACGTTCGCATGCTGCCCAACCCACATTACGAAGCCGATTTGCGCCAGCAAAGCGGTCGCGACGCAGCGGTGGCCGACTGGCTGAAATTGCATCAACCGATTCTAGCCATGGAAAAACAGATTGCGGATTTTCTCGACCAGTGGCTGCCTGCCCTCAAGCAGGATCACCGCAGCTATGTGACGGTGGCCATCGGTTGCACCGGCGGTCAGCACCGCTCGGTCTACCTGGTCGAGCAGTTACACCAGCGCTTTGCCCGCGACTGGGTCAGCCTCAAACGCCATCGCGAGCTGGACCCCGCATAAGCCAAACCTGGGGCCGTACTGTCAGGCTGCCGTGTATTCACCAGCCTTTACACAGACATATCAACCGGCCGCAGGCATCTGCGCCAGCAATTTGCGCACCGGCGCGGGCAGGCCCAAGGCCGACCATTGCGCCGGAGTGAACCAGCTGCCTTCGCCCAAAGTCGTCTTTTCTGGCAACGACAAGTGACAGGCAAGCAAATGCAAATCCTTGTGCGTCAACACATGCACAAAGGCAGGCATAGGCGTGACTGTCTGTCGCCAGGCGGGGGGCACAGCTTGCAGCAACTGCATTTCCGACTCGAACAAAGGCTGGGTATACAAGCCCGCCCACACACCGGTGGCCGGGCGCTGCGCCAACCAGGCCTCACCCTGCGGGGTAGAGGCACACAACAGCCACAGGCTTAGCGCGGCGCGCTTGAGTTTGCGGATTTTGACCGGGTAATCCGACGGGTTGGCGCCGGCCATTGCCACGCAATCCGCGCGCACCGGGCAACGCGGGCAAGCCGGCGAGGAACGGGTGCACAAGGTGGCGCCAAGATCCATGATGCCTTGGGTATAGGCGGGCATGTCGGCAGGCGTCAACGGCAGACATTGATCCGCGATGGTTTGCAATTTTTTTTCATTCACAGATGAAGACAAATCCAGCGCAAAACCCTGATGACGGGTCAATACACGTTTGACGTTGCCGTCAAGAATGGCGACGCGTTCATCAAAGCACAGGGAGGCAATCGCAGCGGCGGTGGACGGCCCGATGCCCTTGAGAGACTGCAAGCCGGCCATGTGCTGCGGAAAGACGCCGCCGTGCCCGGCCGCGACTTGTTGCGCACAGGCATGCAGATTGCGCGCCCGGCTGTAATAGCCCAGACCGCTCCACAGTCCCAGCACCTGATCCAGATGGGCGGCAGCCAGCGCCTTGACATCGGGGAAGGCGGTCAGAAAATGCTGGTAATAGCCGAGGACGGTGACCACCTGGGTTTGCTGCAACATGATTTCAGACAACCAGACTCGGTAGGGGTCACGCGTGTTCTGCCAGGGTAAATCATGCCGCCCGTGCAAGCGCTGCCAGTTCACCAGACGCTGGGCAAAACTGGTCACGGTTTTTGACATAAAGGACAGTAAAAAGTCGAACGCTGACCCTGAACAAGGCGCTTGATGGGGGCGGCGCAGACCCGGCAGGCCTGTCCTGTCCTGTCGTAAACATTGGCCTGCAGCTGGAAGTAGCCGTTCTGCCCCTGGGCATTGGAGAAATCACGCAGACTGCTGCCGCCTTGGGCCACCGCCTGCGCCAGCACATCGCATATGGCGCGGTGCAGGCGCGCGGCGCGCGGCTTGCTGATGCGCGAGGACCGTGTGGTCGGGCGTATGCATGCGAGAAACAAGGCCTCGCTGGCGTAGATATTGCCCACGCCCACCACCAGTTCGCCCGCCAGCAAGACCTGTTTGACCGGCGCCTGTCTTTTTTTCAAGCCATCGGCAAACATCTGCGCACTGAAACCGTCACCAAGCGGTTCTACCCCGAGATGCCCCAGTAATTTCTGCGCCACGGCATGCTGCTCGCTGTCAGCATATACGACTGCTCCGAATCGTCTTGGGTCATGCAAACGCAACAAGCCCCGGTCGGTCAGCAAGTCGAAATGGTCATGCTTACCGGCGGGCAGTCCTGGCGGCCCGAAGCGCAAGGAACCGGACATGCCCAGGTGCACCAGCAACAATCCAGTGCTTAAATCAATAAGCAGATACTTACCCCGACGCCTGACCTGTAAGACCTGTCTGCCAAGCAGCGCCCCCGGTTCACAACCCAAGGGCCAGCGCAAGGGCAAACCGACGCGCACGTCAAGCACCTTTGCACCTGCGATGGCCGGTGCAAAACTCAAGCGGGTGACTTCAACTTCGGGTAATTCAGGCATGCAGCGCACTCATTCTGTGGCTGGGATTATCATTCCCTAATGAATATCCTCCAACGCCATATTTTTTCGCCCACTTACCGAGCAGGATTCGCTTGTTTTCTCATGGGTGCCAGCGTGCTGGCCGCGCATGCCCAGGAATCTGCGGGCCAATCGCCCAAAGCTGCGCCGGAAGTCTTCAACAACTCTAACCTGAACGCTGAAACAGCCTTGCTGATCATGCTTGGCGAATTGCAGGTCAGCCAGGGGGACCCGGGGGCGGCTTATTCACTGTTGCTCGATGCGGCCCGTAAGACCGGCGACGAATCACTTTATAAACGGGCGGTCGACGTTGCCCTGAACTCGCGCAACGGCAACGCCGCACTCGATGGCGCCAAAGCCTGGAAAAAAGCCTTTCCCTTATCGCGTGACGCCAACCGCTATGTGCTGCAAATACTTGTGGCCTTGAACCAATTGGCCGAGAGCCTGATGCCGTTACGCAGTTATGTACAACTCGCACCTGAAACAGAACAGGTGCTGCTGATCAACGGACTGCCCCAGATCTACGCCCAGGCCAAAGACCAGGAACTGGCAGCGGCCGTGGTCGAACAGGCCCTGGTGCCCTTTGTCGACAAACCGGCTACGGCAGCAGCCAGTTGGACAACGATTGGCCGCATGCGGGTATCGGCCAAAAAATTGTATCAGGCTCTTGACACCATAGACAAGGCCCTGGCCATTGACCCCAAGGCCTTAGAGCCCGGTTTTCTGGCTCTTGAATTGTTATCGCTAGGCATGACAGAAGCCGAGCCCGTTTTAAAACGCATCCTCACAGCGGATTCTCCGCCGCCCATGAGATTGACTTACGCGCGTGTGCTGATGGATGCCCACCGCCTGCTTGATGCCAGGGACCTGCTGCAATCTCTCAATAAAAGCCATCCGGCTTTCAGCGAAGCCTGGCTGTTGCAAGGTTCGCTGTGGTTAGATCTCGGCAAAGACAACGAAGCCCAGCAAGCCTTGCTGCGCTACATAGAACTGGAAAAATCCAAGGAAGACGCCAAACTGTCTCAGGCCTACCTGATGTTGTCGAAAATCGCCAACAACCAGAAAAAAACCGCTGAGGCTGAGGCCTGGCTGAACAAGATTGATGATCCCGAGTCCCTGGCTCAGGTGCTGATTCAACGGGCCAACATGCTTGCCGCCCGCGGCGAAATGGGCAAGGCCCGTGCGCTGCTGGCAGATTTGCCGCACAACACGCCACAGGAAAAACGCATACGACTGCAAGCCGAATTGCAATTGCTGCGCGAACACAAAATGCACGAACAGGCTTACCAGGTGTTGCTCAAAGCCAGCAAAGCCGAGCCCGATGACCTGGACTTGCGCTATGAACAGGCCATGGCTGCTGAAAAAATCAACCGCATCGACGAAATGGAAAAGCTGTTGCGCGGCATCATGGCGTCCAACCCCGACTTTCAACACGCCTACAACGCCCTGGGCTACGCCTTGGCCGATCGCAATATGCGTTTGCCGGAAGCCCGCGCACTGATCGTCAAAGCCCTGGAATACGCGCCTGAAGACCCGATGATCACCGACAGTCTGGGCTGGGTTGAATTCCGAATGGGCAACAAACAAGCAGCTCTTGCCATTCTGCAACGCGCTTATGACACCAAGAATGACCCGGAAATCGCCGCCCACCTGGGCGAAGTGCATTGGAGTCTCGGACTGAAAGACAAAGCCATGAAAATCTGGCGTGATGCACTGAAATCAGACCCGAAGAACGATTTGTTGCAGGAAACCCTGAAACGGTTAAAGGTCAAACCTTGAGAGAGCGGCTTGCTGCCTTTGCGGGCATCTGGCTGCTGCCGGCCCTCCTGTGTTGTGTACTCACAGGATGCGGTCTTTTTTCTTTCAAAAGCAACCACACGGCGCTGGCGCAAACGGGTAACTGGGAAGGCCGGCTCAACCTGAAAATCCTGTCCAAGCCGCCGGAACAGTTCAGCGCCAACTTCACCCTTCAAGGTTCGTCACAGCTGGGCGAATTGACGATTTACACGCCTATCGGCACCACTCTGGCCGAAGCCAACTGGGATACCAATGGCGCCACCTTGTCGGAAGGCTCTCAAAAGCAATACTTTGCTTCCATGGATGCACTCACCAGACATGTGACCGGCGCGAGTCTGCCGCTGCCGGCCCTGATGACCTGGCTCAACAACGATGGCGACCTTATTTCAGGCTGGGAGATACGCTCAGAGAATCTCTCATCGGGAAGACGCTTGTTTGCCAGGCGGGTCAACCCTTTGCCGCAGCTGCAACTGACCTTGATACTCAACCCGCCCTGAAGACATGGCCGTTTTACAGTCTTTGCACAACGTGCCGGCCCCGGCCAAATTGAATCTGTTTTTGCATATCACCGGCCGCAGACCGGATGGCTACCACCTGCTGCAATCGGTGTTCATGCTGATCGACTGGTGGGACATTCTGCATTTCGATCTGTTGCCCGGCGCAACACTGCAACGTCACGACCTCAGCATCTGCCTGCCTGAAGACGATTTGTGTATGCGCGCAGCGCGCCAGTTGCAACACCTCAGCGGCACGGCTCACGGTGCGCGTATCAGCGTGGAAAAACGCATACCGGCGCAGGCCGGCATGGGCGGCGGCTCATCAGATGCGGCCACCACCTTGCTGGCATTGAACCGACTGTGGGGCCTGAACTGGCCGCTGTCGCGCCTGTTGCCGCTGGGTTTGAAGCTGGGTGCAGATGTGCCCTTTTTTCTGCGCGGCAGAAACGCCTGGGTACAAGGCGTAGGCGAAGAATTGCATCCCTTGAGCTTGCCTGCCGCCCGTTTTGCCGTCCTCAAACCGGATCAGGGTCTGGATACGGCCCTGATTTTCAAGGATGAGGACCTGGTCAGGGATTCTTCTCCTGCTACAATTGCAGACTTTGCTGCACGGCCTTACGTTTTCGGGCGTAATGATTTGCAGGCAGTTGCCAGGCGGCTATGCCCACAGGTTGAACAATCTTTAGACTGGTTTTCCCGGCAGGGCTGGCAGCCACGAATGACCGGTTCAGGCAGCGCGGTGTTTGCGCGCATTTCATCTGATACCGCACTTTCTGATCCGCCGGCGGGTTGGCAAATGCAGTTGTGCAGCAATCTGGAAATTCATCCCCTGGCCGGATGGGTTTCCTGCGACGTTTGACTGGAAACTTGTTGAAGAACAGGTTTCCCGTGTAGGGGAGTCGCCAAGTTGGTCAAGGCACCGGATTTTGATTCCGGCATGCGAGGGTTCGAGTCCTTCCTCCCCTGCCACTCCATTGCTGTATGACGAGAGCAGCAAGGTTCGACGGACACACCGTTACCTGATTGCTCTCGATTTGTTTAACCTCAGGTCGTCAAGATGTCGCACCCCATCGCCCCGGATTTCATGGTTTTCACCGGCAATGCCAATCCCGGCCTGGCTGCCGAGGTTGCCGGACACTTGGGAATTGCACTCGGAGCGGCAGACGTCGGCAGATTCTCTGACGGTGAAGTCACCGTCGAAATCAATCAAAACGTGCGCGCCCGCGATGTGTTTGTGGTGCAGTCCACCTGTAATCCCACCAATGAAAACCTGATGGAACTGCTGGTCATGGTCGACGCCCTCAAGCGCGCCTCGGCCGAACGCATCAGTGCAGTGATTCCCTACTTCGGCTATGCCCGCCAGGACCGCCGCCCGCGCTCCTCGCGCGTGCCCATCTCAGCCAAGCTGGTGGCCGATCTGTTGCAAACCGTGGGTGTGGCGCGTGTGCTGACCATGGACTTGCACGCTGACCAGATACAGGGCTTTTTCAATATCCCGGTTGACAATATTTACGCTTCGCCGGTGCTGCTCGGCGATTTACGCCTGAAAAACTACGACGATCTGATCGTGGTGTCGCCCGACGTCGGCGGCGTGGTGCGCGCCCGTGCGCTGGCCAAGCAACTCGACTGCGATCTGGCCATCATCGACAAACGCCGCCCGCGCGCCAACGTCAGCGAAGTCATGCATGTGATCGGTGAAATCGATGGCCGCAACTGCGTCATCATGGACGACATGATCGACACCGCCGGCACGCTGGTCAAAGCGGCCGAAGTGCTCAAAGCGCGCGGCGCCAAAAAGGTTTACGCCTATTGCACCCACGCCATTTTTTCCGGCCTGGCCATTGACCGAATTGCCAAGGGCGATGCGCTTGACGAAGTAGTGGTGACTGACACCATTCCGCTGAGCCTGCAAGCGGTGGAATGCCAAAAAATCCGCCAACTCTCTGTAGCGCCGCTGATCGCAGAAACGATTCAGCGCATCGCCAAGGGAGAGTCGGTAATGAGTTTGTTCTCCGACCAGGATCAGCTTTTTTAAGCTGCTGCGGTCGGCGTTCAATGTTGTGAAGCAGTTCGCTGCTTCGTTTGTGAAACCGGAGTCACACTGGTCGCGGTGGACTTCTTCTGGAGAAAATTATGAAATTCGTCGCTTTTGAGCGCACTAAGCAGGGAACGGGTGCGAGCCGCCGTCTGCGTATCACCGGTCGTACGCCCGGTATCGTCTATGGCGGAAAAGCCCACCAGCCGGTCAATATCGAGCTTGACCACAATGCCTTGTGGCATGCACTGAAAAAAGAAGCTTTCCATGCAACCATTCTCGAAATGGTACTGGCAGGCCAGACTTCCAAAGTGCTGCTGCGTGACGTGCAATACCATCCGTTCAAACAACTGGTGTTGCACATCGATTTCCAGCGTGTCGAAGCCGACACCATGCTGCACATGAAAGTGCCGCTGCACTACAGCGGTCAGGAAAATTCACCCGCCGTCAAGGTTGATGCCTGCCTGGTCAACCCTGTCATGAACGAACTCGAAATCGCCTGCCTGCCGGCTGATTTGCCCGAATTCATTGCGGTCGATCTGAGCGGCTTGAAAAAAGGCACTTCCCTGCATGCAAACGACATCGCTTTGCCCAAAGGCGTGAAAGTCGTGACCCACGGCAAGTACAACCCGGTGCTGGTCAGCGTCGTGTCTGTGGCCGAAGAAGCCGCCCCCGAAGCAGCTGCCCCGGCCGCCGCACCCGCCAAGGGCAAAGGCAAAGGCAAAGGCAAGAAGTAATCCACTTTTTAGGCCTGCAAAGAACCCGCCCAGGCGGGTTTTTTTGCGCCCGATAATCCCCTTCATCATGATCAAATTGTTTGTCGGCCTGGGCAACCCCGGCACTGAATACGAAGATACCCGCCATAACGCCGGTTTCTGGTGGATCGACCGGATGGCGGCGCAACTCAAAGTCAGCCTGCAGCCTGAAAAAAATTTCCACGGCTGGGCGGTACGCACCCAGTACGATGGTCAAACCATATGGCTGTTAAAACCTGCCACCTTCATGAACCTGTCCGGCAAATCGGTGGCTTCACTGGCGCGGTTTTTCAAAATTCAGCCCCAGGAAATTCTGGTGGCGCATGACGAACTTGACGTTGTGCCCGGCGAGGCCAAAATGAAGTTCGGCGGCAGCCACGCAGGTCACAATGGCCTGCGCGACATCCACGCCCAACTTGGGACAGACAGCTATTGGCGATTACGCCTGGGCATAGGTCACCCCGGCGTGAAATCCGAAGTGTTGCATTGGGTATTGAAAAAACCAGCGCTGGATCAAAAAATAGTAACAGACACTTGCATAGACCGGAGCCTCAAAGCCTTAGCCTTGATGGTGAGCGGCGACATGGCGAAAGCCACACAACTGGTGCACACCAGCAAACCGCCCAGGCCCAAACCGCCAAGATCGGCGGCGGCCATTCCCACCAAGGAAGGCGATCTGCATGAAACAACCGACCCCACTGACACGGGCTCTGAACCTGCTTCTTCTTAGCCTCAGCCTGAGCCTGGCGAACACTGCTTTTGCCAAAGAAAAAAAACAGTCTGCTGCACTTCAATGCGAACAGGATGGCGTGCTCAGCCCCTGCCCGGACAGCAAAGCTTTATCCGGCAAGACAGCCAAAGCAAACACTTTCAAGGCCCAGGCGGACGAGCTGACGGATAAGCCGCAGAAAAAAAAGAAAGGCAAAAAGACCGGCGGCAAAAAGTCCAAACGCACAAAACCGGCTGAAGAATGAGTTGAGGACTACAGCACGCGTCCGGCCTCGGCCTGCAATCTGCGGTATTTGGCCCACAAGCTGTCGCTGGTTTCGACATGCTGAGGATTCAACGGAATACAGGCCACCGGACACACTGGCACGCATTGCGGTTCGTCATGGTGGCCCACACATTCGGTGCATTTGTCCGGGTCAATTTCGTAAATCAGCAGCCCCATGTAAATGGCTGCATTCGGGCACTCGGGTTCGCACACATCGCAGTTGATGCATTCGTCAGTAATCATCAAGGCCACGGCTGATCCTCAAGCTTGAAGGTTGGCTTGCATGAAACGGTGAACACTTGGAGAAACAAACTGCGCCACATCGCCACCGAGTTGCGAGATTTCCCGCACCAGTGTGCTGGAGATGCACTGGTACACATCAAGCGTGTTCAGAAACACCGTGTCTATGGCCGGTGCCAGACGTCGGTTCATGCCTGCGAGCTGAAACTCGTAGTCAAAGTCGGTCATGGAACGGATGCCGCGCACCATAGTTCTGGCTTGCAAGGTCTTTGCAAATTCAATCACCAGACCGTCAAAGGTTTCGACGCGCACATTCGGGCAATCGGCCAGGGCCTGGCGTGTCATGTCCAGGCGTTGTTCCAGGTTGAACATGGTTTTTTTGTGGTGAGCGAGGGCCACTGCAATCACCACCACATCAAACATGCGCGCCGCGCGCCGCACAATGTCTTCGTGTCCCAGGGTAATAGGATCAAAGGTGCCCGGGTACAAAGCAATGACTGGCTGAGACATAGTGATCCTTGTGCGTACTGATGCGCCGGATTATGCCGCCGGTTGCAACAAATGGGCATGAACCGCCCCGGCCTTCAAGTGCCGGTGCAAATTCCAGCCCGCCGTCAGCATCGTCTCTGGCGACCAGGCTTTGGCCGATTCGAGATAAACAAAACCACTTGTCTTCACACCAGCGCGTGCCGATTGCAGGGCGCTGTCGTAATGCGGGAAATCGTAGGGCGGATCAAGGAACACCAGGTCCAGGCTGTTTGCCGCTTGCTGGCGCAACATGGACAGGCCGTCACCGCGCTGCAAACGAATGCAGGCGGCTTTCAAACGTTCCTTGTTTTTTTGCATGACCTCTATGCAAAGGCTGCTGCTCTCGCCCAGCAACACCGATTCAGCGCCACGCGAAGCCGCCTCAAAGCCCAGAACACCGGTGCCGGCAAAAGGATCGATGCAATGCCAGCCCGTCAGGTTCTGCCCCAGCCAGTTAAACAAGGTTTCGCGCACCCTGTCAGGGGTCGGACGCAAACCCGGCAGATTGGCGACCGGCAGCTTGCTGCGTTTCCACAGCCCGCCAATGATGCGCACCTCGCCGCCAGGTTTCATGGGGCCGGACCCAGGACCACCGTGACCATGTGTTCGGGTTGCAGGTTGCGGGCAAAAGCCTGTTGTATGTCGGCAGCAGTCAGCTTCTCGACCAACGCGGTCCAGTGGTCCAGGTAATCCAGCGGCAAATCAAACCAGGCGATATTGCTCAGGTTGTCCATGAGTTTTCGATTGCTGTCCAGACGCAGCGCAAAGCCCCCGATGAGGAAATTCTTGGCTGCCTGGACTTCCTGCTCGGTCGGGCCGTTTTGCACAAACTCGCTCACCACCCGGCTTGCCACCGCGATCGCCTGCTCGGCTTGATCCGGGCGTGTTTGCAGACCGACGGTGAATGCGCCTGCGTGCTGGCCCGGCGAGAAATAGCTGTAGACGCTGTAACTCAGGCCGCGTTTTTCGCGTACCTGTTCGGTCAATCGGGAGACAAAACCGCCACCGCCCAACACATAGTTACCCACGATCAACGGCAGGTAATCCGGATGCTGACGGGGTATGCCGGGTTGTCCGATAAAGATATGCGCCTGCGCGGATTCAAACGGTATGTCTACGCGACTAACTTGCTCTAAAGGCTTGACCTCTTGAACTAGCGGCAACAGCTCGCAACTGCCGCCCGAAGGCAGTGACGCCAACAACTGCTCGACCATTTCATTGGCCTGTTCACGCCCGATAGCGCCGACAATGCTGATTTTGGCGCGGCAAGGCACAAAGTGACGGGCGTGAAATTCGGCCATCATCTCGGTGTCGATTTTGCGCAAGCTGTCGGCAGTCGGTTCAGCGCCATAGGGATGGCCGGCATAAACCGCTTGAGCAAAAGCTCTGGCCGCAAGCACCGAGGGTTTGGTGTCCGAATCCTGGATGCTTGCTATCCAGCGCTCACGTTCTGTCTGCCAGATACCGGCAGGGAACACAGGAAAGGCCAGTTGCCGTGACGCCAATTCGATCGCCGCTTCCAGCAATTCAGGCCGCGTGAGGCTGCGCAAACTCAGGCTCATGCGGTCGTGGGTTGCGTTGGCAATGACGATGGCGCCCAGGTCTGCCCAGGCTTCACCCAACTGGTTTTCATCCAGTGCAGGAAGACTGCCCAAGGCCTGAATACCTTTGCTCATCATCATGGCAGTGGCTTGCGCCAGCCCGCTCGCGTCCTTGCCGTCGCGACGCGAACCGGCGTCGAACTCCAGTTGAAAATCAACCATGGGCAGATTGAGCACCTCCATCAGGTAGACTTTGGCACCGTTGTCAAGCACCCAGAACTGAATGGGAATACCGGCCATGGCCGGAGACAGCAACAGGCATGACAGCCATGCGAACACATATTTTTTCATCGTGCACCTTCCGAGTGTCTGGCACCGGGAACGGGCTTGCGCATGGCAGGCCGGGGGCCGGTTTGCGGCAGCAAAGTAGCCACCGTCAGTTGTTCATCGACAAAATATTTTTGCGCCACTGCCTGCACATGCTGCGGGGTGACAGCAACCAGCGCTTCCACCAGCCTGTCAGGACTGTCCAGCGGCAAGCCTTCCACCCAGTAAGTGCCCAGTTCACGCGCCTGGTTGAAGAGCGAATCACGCTGGTAAATGGTCGATGCCAGCCACTGTGCGCGTACTCTTTTCATTTCGGCTTCATTCACACCGTCGCGCGCAATTTCTGCTATTTGTTCGCGCAAGGCTGTTTCCAGTTGTTCTACGCTCCTGCCCTTGGCAGGAACACCGTCGAGCATGAAGACCTGGGGGCCGCGCCCGCTAAAGGTATGCGATGCACCGACACTGTCTGCGAGGCGGTCATCGCCTTGCGCCAGCGTCCGGTCCAGACGCGCGCCTCTGTAGCCATCGAGAACCGCCGCCAGCATGGTCAAGGCCAGGGCATCCTGGTTGTCTGCCTGAGCGTCAAATGCGGTGAAGCCGGGCACTTTCCAGGACATGGTCAGGTAGGCCTGGTCGGCCGGCGCCTTGACCTGAATACGTCGGGTGCCGCTTTGCGCGGGTTCCAGACGGGGTTTTCTGGCAGGCACGGGCCTGTCCAAAATTACACCGTAAAACTCATCGGCCCAGCGTTTGACCTGGTCGACATCCACATCGCCCACGACGACGACAGCGGTGTTGCGCGGCAAATACCAGCGCTGATAAAAATCGCGTGCGTCCTGCGGTGTCATCGAATCCAGATCGTTCATCCAGCCAATCACCGGCCGCCGGTAAGGCGAAGCGACAAACTGCGCCGCATTTAATTGCTCGTACAACAGCATACGCGGAGAATCGTCGGTGCGCATGCGCCGCTCTTCCTTGACCACCTCGATTTCGCGCAAAAACTCAGCATCCGGCCATTGGTTGTTGGCAAATCGGTCGGCCTCCAGACGCATCACATCCGGCAAACGGTTGGCAGGGATTTGCTGGTAGTAACCGGTGTAGTCTTTGTTGGTGAAAGCGTTTTCCCGTCCGCCGAGCGCTGCCACCTGCCGCGAAAAATCACCCGGCTTGACGCTGGGCGTGCCTTTGAACAACATGTGTTCGAGCACGTGCGCCACCCCGGTGTAACCGTCGACCTCATCCATGGAACCGACGCGCAGCCACAACATATGCACTGCCGTCGGCGCTCTGGGGTCGGCTTTAGCGATCAAAGTCATGCCGTTGTTCAATGTGAACTGCCAGACCTCCTGGGCTTGCGACAGACCCGACAAGAACAATGCAGCGATCAGCGTCACCAGGCGCCAGGGAAGGCGCAATCTTTCAACACAATTGGGTTTCATAGAATGACCTGTTATGGGGCGTGCGTGTTGCACACATCCCACATTGTAGAAACCTGCCAACATGTTCAATATTTTCAAGCGAAAAGCCCCACCCGCGCCCGGTACAAGCGCGCGCACTGCGGCTGAAGTGGCGGCACAAAGCTCGCTGGGACGTTTACGCACCAGCCTTCACCGAACCTGCAGCAGCATTGCCGGTGTATTCACCGGCAAGCCGATCGACGACGCCCTGTATGAGGAACTCGAATCGGCACTGTTGATGACGGATGCAGGCATGGCCGCCACCGGATTCATTTTGCAGAATCTCAAACTCAAAGTGAAACAGGCCGGCAGCAAGGACGCCGCCGAAGTCAAGGCCTTGCTGGTTCAAGTACTGACCGAATTGCTGCTGCCGCTGCAGCGTGAGCTTGACATCAGCCGGCACCAACCCACGGTGATCATGGTGGCCGGCGTCAACGGCGCTGGCAAAACCACATCGATAGGCAAACTGACCCGGCATTTACACGACGCGGGCGCCAGTGTGCTGCTGGCCGCGGCCGACACATTCCGCGCTGCCGCCAAGGAACAATTGATGGTCTGGGCCGATCGCAACCAGGTTGACATCATCAGCCAGGACCAGGGCGACCCGGCCGCCGTCAGCTTTGATGCGGTCACGGCGGGCAAGGCGCGCGGCCGCGATGTGGTGCTGGTCGACACCGCCGGACGCCTGCCGACCCAGCTTCACCTGATGGAGGAGTTGAAAAAAATCCAGCGCGTGGTGCAAAAAGCAGATGCAAGCGCGCCGCACGAGGTGCTGCTGGTGATCGATGGCAACACCGGCCAGAATGCACTGGCGCAAGTCAAGGCCTTTGACGACACCTTGGGCCTGACCGGCCTGATCATCACCAAGCTCGACGGCACCGCCAAAGGCGGCGTGCTGGCTGCCATCGCTTTGTGGGCGGCGCAACGCCAGGCGTCTGCCGCCAAACCGCTGGCGGTGTATTTTATCGGCATCGGCGAAAAACTGGAAGACTTGCAAAGTTTCAGGGCCGATGAATTCGCCCAGGCCTTGATCAGCTGACACCTGGACAAAGCGCACCCATGGCCCTGCTCACGCTCACTGTCTCTTGCACCGCCACCGGACACATCTTGCATTCAATCTGCCATGATGAATAACACCGGCGATCAACCCGGCTCAGATCACGCGGCACTACTGCCGGCTTTGCGGCGCATGGGCCTTATCAAGGACGGCCAGGCCTTTGAGATGACTCAACTGACCGGCGGCGTTTCCTCACTGATCGTCAAAGTCAGCACGGACACACACAGCTTTTGCGTCAAACGCGCACTACCGCAACTCAAAGTCGCGGCCCTGTGGGAGGCCCCGGTGAACCGCAACCGCGGCGAAGTGGACTGGCTGCGCTACGCAAACCGTGTCATCCCCGGTTCGGTACCGCAGGTGCTGGGCGAGGACGGGCAGGATTACGTTTTTGCCATGGCGTATTTACCTGCCGATGAATACAGCGTATGGAAACAGCAATTGCTTGACGGCCTTGCCGACTGCCAGACAGCGGACCGGGTGGCTGAGTTGATGGCCTGGCTGCACTCGGCCAGCGCACACGATCAGGATCTTTTGACGTCGTTTGACCATGACGAAGATTTTGTCGCCATCCGTTTATCGCCTTATTTTTTGTTCACAGCGCAAAAGCATCCTGAGTGCGCGACTGCCTTGCACGGGCTGGTCCAGCAAAGCCTGGCGCACAAACGTGTATTGATCCACGGTGATGTCAGCCCGAAAAATATTCTCACAGGTGTGAACGGCCCGGTGCTGTTGGACGCGGAATGCGCCTGTCTGGGTGACCCGGCCTTTGACCTGGCTTTTGTGCTGACCCATTTGCTGTTGAAATGCCTTTGGCGGCCAGCAGCCACAGCCGCTTATCTGGCATGTTTTGATGCTTTGTCAGAACGCTATTTGCAACAGGTCGACTGGGAACCGGTTGCTCAACTTGAAGCACGCGCCTGCGCTCTGCTGGCCGGTATGCTGTTGGCGCGTGTCGACGGCAAGTCGCCGGTGGAATACCTGACACAGCCTGTGCAACACGACTTCATCAGACGCAAAACCATTGCCTGGCTACAAAAACCCGTCACGCGTTTATCGCTGATGCGACAACAATGGAATTTTTCATGAAAACAGCCATACGACAGATTCAAGCCCGGCGCATCTGGGACTCACGCGGCCGGCCCACGGTAGAAGTCGATGTGCATTTGCAGGACGGCAGCACGGGGCGCGGTGTGGCACCGGCGGGGGCATCGCGCGGCAGCCGCGAAGCACTCGAATTGCGCGACGGCGGCCCGCTGCTCGGCGGCCTGGACGTGTCGCAGGCCGTCGCTCATGTCAACGGCGAGATTGCGCAAGCTTTGCAAGGACACGATGCCTTGGACCATGCGGGTGCCGACAAGCTTTTGATAGAACTCGACGGCACACCGCTGAAAAGCCGCCTGGGTGCGAATGCAACCATTGCCACTTCGCTGGCCCTGGCGCAGGCAGCTGCCGTGTCTCAGGCCATGCCTTTGTGGCGTTACCTGTCCAACGGGGCAGCCGTCAGTCTGCCGATGCCGCAGATTCAGATTTTCGGCGGCGGCGCCCATGCGGGCAGGCGTGTCGACATACAGGATTTTCTGGTCATGCCGGTGGGCGCTCATAGTTTTGACGAAGCGCTGGTGATGGTGGCCAATGTCTACCATGCCGCCGGACGGCTCATGGAGCAACGCGGCAAACGCTACGGCGTGGCGGATGAAGGCGGCTGGTGGCCTGATTTTTCCTCGAATGAAGAAGCCTTGCAAACCTTGACCCTGGCCATAGAAACAGCCGGTTACAGGCACGGCCAGGTCGGCATCGCGGTCGATGTGGCGGCCTCCGAATTCGGCAGCCATGGTCAATACACCCTCGGTTTGGACAAGCATGTTTACAGCACAGAGGAATGGCTGGAGGTGCTGCTTCGCTGGATGAATACTTACCCGGTTATTTCCGTCGAAGACCCTTTCGCAGAAGACGACACAACCGGTATGCAAGCTTTCACCAAGGCTGTGGGCGACCGCATACAGGTGATTGGCGATGATTACCTGGTCACCAGCGTCGCCTTGATTGAAGCAGCACTGCGCGACAAAGCTTGCAATGCGGTATTGCTTAAACCGAACCAGGTCGGTACGTTGACCGAGACCTATCAAGCCATGTTGAGCGCCCGTGCAGCGGGCATGGGCATGGTGGTGTCAGCGCGCTCAGGCGAGACCGAAGACACAGCCATCGTTCATCTGGCCACCGGCTGGAACACCGGGCAACTCAAGGTAGGTTCTTTTGCCAGATCCGAGCGCATGGCTAAATGGAACGAAGCTTTGCGCATAGAAGGCTCTGAATTATTTACCGGCGGCTTTGCAGGACCAGACCGCCTCAGGCTTGCAGGCAGCAATCGCACATCTTCTGCCGGCTGAGTTTCCCGGCCAGGTCACCTCAAAGCACAGGATTACTCACTGTCTTTGCTCTGCTCAGCATCCGGTCCGGTGTCTTGCGGTGGATCATCATCGCTGGATTTTGTGGTCTGCTTTATTTGCAGAATGATGGATTTTTGCAAGGCGGCAGGAACCAGCAGACCGGGATTGATCGCGTTGGCATTTGCGGCCGGTTTTTCATAGAACATCTCAGAAACTTTGAAACCATTGTTCAGTTGCAGAGCGATTTGTTTGGCAGGATTTGGCACAACACCTTCCATCAAAATCAGATCAATGCTGCTGGTGATGTTGTCGACATAGCGGATGTTGTAGTTGGACGTGACGTCTGCGCTGCCGCTGTCCTGGATGGTCACTCCGCCGGCACGCACGGTTTTACCGCTGCCGGCGCTCTTGTCCAGATACTGCTGTAATCCGGCGTTCTTGACGCTTTCGCCTGGCGCCGCTCCGGCGATAGCGCCCACGCTGCCGGTGCCGGCTGCTGCCGTCGTGCCGTCGTAGATTTTGCTGGCTTGCGTCGCGGTTACCGTCAGATCGGCTTTGTCTATGTTTGCCTGCCCGTTATAAATGGTGTTGATCAGGTAACCTTGCTGGTCAGAATACAGACCGGAAAAGCTGCCGGTCACAGCACCCGCATTCTTGCTGCCCAGGGAAACAATGCCATTACCCAGCAGTTGTTTACCGCCAATCAAGGATGCATTGTCAATGGTGTATCCACAAGTAATGGATCCACATGCATTGGTACCGTCGTAGGCTTTACTGCCGCTGAGGTTGTCAGTCACATTCAAGGGAGTCAGAAAACTGCGCAGCAACGGTGTGGTGTGGCATTCCCCCAATTTTGTAGACACTCTTCATAATGCAATTTGACGTCTCTCGAACTCATGGGGGCTGAGTTGATCAAGATGCTTGTGACGCCTAACTGGATTGTAGAAGCCCTCAATGTACTCAAACACCTCTGACCTGGTCTCCTGCCTTGTTTTGTAAATCGTCCTTTTGATTTTCTCGCTCTTGAAGTTACTGAAGAATGATTCCGCAACCGCGTTATCCCAACAGTTGCCTCTGCGACTCATGCTGGGGCTCAAACGGCGATGTCCCGTTCGTAGTTGAAGGTTGAGGTTGGTGGTTG
>SHXP01000009.1 GCA_009693225.1 Limnohabitans sp.
CCGGGGCTGCCGGGGATGCGTCAGGGGCTGCTGTGCCGCGATGCCTGTCGATCAGCCCGCGCGCCTTATCCAGCACCTGCGGCGCGTGCTCCATCACCTTGTCCCATGGGACAACCTTGAGGGCAGATAACCATGAGATGACCATTGACTTTGCTCCTTGAGGGCATCAGAGCCCGTGACAGACAAAGCTTAACGCCTAAGCAGGCTTGGGGCTATGATTGACGTAAACGTCAATTAGTCGGCTCTGTTTGCTGGCCGGCATGCCAACTTTTTCTTGCATACTCATTGCGCTTGAACACTGACCACCATGACCGATCTGTCCGCTGAATTCCAGGCTCTGGCCAAATACAAACCCGCTCACAAGGTGCGCTTTGTCACTGCCGCCAGTTTGTTTGACGGCCACGACGCCGCCATCAACATCATGCGCCGCATCCTGCAAGGCATGGGCGCCGAAGTCATACATCTGGGCCACAACCGCTCGGTCGACGAAGTCGTCACCGCCGCCTTGCAGGAAGACGTGCAAGGCATTGCCATCAGCTCTTACCAGGGCGGCCACGTTGAGTACTTCAAATACATGGTCGATCTGCTGCGCCAACGCGGCGGCGCCCACATACAGGTATTCGGCGGCGGCGGCGGCGTCATCGTGCCGGACGAGATCAGCGAGTTACAAGCCTATGGTGTGACGCGTATTTACAGCCCGCAAGACGGCCAGCGTATGGGTCTGCAAGGCATGATCGGTGAAATGATCATGCGTTGCGACCGGGACTTGTGCAGTTATGCGCCAGCGTCGCTTGAAGCCATACAAGGCCACACTGAAAACAGCTGGCGCGCATTGGCGCAACTGATCACCGCGCTGGAAACGCCGACACCGGCCCTCGATGGTTTACGCGGGCAATTGAAGTCGCACGCCGCATCGGTGAAAGTACCGGTGGTAGGCATCACCGGCACCGGCGGCGCGGGCAAATCCTCCCTCACAGATGAATTGATCCGGCGCTTGCGTCTGGACCAGCACGACGCAATCCGCATCGCCGTCATCTCCATCGACCCGTCGCGCCGCAAAAGCGGCGGTGCGCTGCTGGGTGACCGCATCCGCATGAACGCCATCTCACCCTGGCAGCAAGGCGCGCGCGTGTTCATGCGCAGTCTGGCGACGCGCGAATTCGGCAGCGAAATCAGCGCCGCCTTGCCGGATGTGATCGCGGCAGCCAAATGCGCCGGGTTCGATCTGGTGGTGGTGGAGACCTCGGGCATCGGCCAGGGCGACGCGGCCATCGTGCCGCATGTAGATATTCCGCTGTACGTGATGACCCCCGAGTTCGGCGCGGCCAGCCAGTTGGAGAAAATCGACATGCTCGACTTCGCCGAGTTTGTCGCCATCAACAAATTCGACCGCAAGGGCGCGGCCGATGCGCTGCGCGATGTGGCCAAACAGGTTCAACGCAACCGCGAAGCCTGGACCATACCCACCGAAAAAATGCCGGTGTTCGGCACCATGGCCGCTCATTTCAATGACGACGGCGTGACCGCGCTCTACCAGACCATCAAGCCGCGCTTGCAGCAACTCGGCCTGTCACTGGGCGAAGCGCGGCTGCCGCTGGTGAATGTGCGCCACAGCTCGCACCAGACGCCCATCGTGCCCTCATCGCGCAGCCGGTACCTGTCAGAAATCAGCGAGACGGTACGCGGTTACAAACAGCGCGCCCGATTGCAGGCGCACCTCGCGCGCGAGGTGCAGCAGCTGAAAGCCGCCTCGGCCATGCTGGCCGAAGGCAAACCAAACAAACCGCGCGCCTCTGAAGCCAGCCTGGGTCTGGCGCTTGAGCGCGAAGAACGGCTGGACGCGGATGCGCGTGCGCTGCTCAAGGATTGGCCGGCGCTCAAATCCGCCTACTCGGGGGAAGAGCTGGTGGTCAAGGTGCGCGACAAGGAAATCCGCAGCAGCCTGGTGACCCGCTCGCTCAGCGGTACACCGGTGCGCAAAGTGGCCTTGCCGGCCTTTCACGACAAGGGTGACATACTGCAGTGGCTGATGCTCGACAACGTGCCCGGGCGCTACCCCTACACCGCAGGCACGTTTGCCTTCAAGCGTGACAACGAAGACCCGATCCGCATGTTCGCCGGTGAAGGCGACGCGTTCCGCACCAACCGGCGCTTTAAACTGCTCAGCGAAGGCATGCCGGCCAAGCGCCTGTCTACCGCCTTTGACTCAGTCACCTTGTACGGCAACGACCCCGATTTGCGCCCAGACATCTACGGCAAGGTCGGCAACTCGGGCGTGAGCATCTCCACGCTCGACGACATGAAAGTCTTGTACGACGGTTTTGATTTGTGCTCCCCCGCCACCAGCGTGTCAATGACCATCAACGGACCGGCGCCGTCCATCCTGGCCATGTTCATGAACACGGCCATCGACCAGAACATGGACAAGTTCCGCGCAGAAAAAGGACGCGAACCCGATGCCCGAGAAGCCGCGGATATCCGTGCCTGGGTGCAGCAAAACGTGCGCGGCACGGTGCAGGCCGACATCCTGAAAGAAGACCAGGGGCAGAACACCTGTTTGTTCAGCACCGAGTTTTCTCTCAAGGTGATGGGCGATATTGCACAGTATTTTGTCGAGCACCAGGTGCGCAATTTCTACAGCGTGTCGATCAGCGGCTATCACATCGCCGAGGCCGGCGCCAATCCGATTTCGCAACTGGCGTTCACGCTGTCCAACGGCTTCACCTTTGTCGAAGCCTATCTGGCGCGCGGCATGTACATCGACGACTTCGCGTCCAATCTTTCCTTTTTCTTCAGCAACGGCATGGACCCGGAATACACCGTCATGGGGCGCGTGGCCCGGCGCATCTGGGCGGTCACCATGAAAGAAAAATACGGTGCCAACGAGCGTTCTCAAAAACTGAAGTACCACATACAAACCAGCGGCCGTAGCCTGCACGCCCAGGAGATTCAGTTCAACGACATACGCACCACACTGCAAGCGTTGATCGCCATTTACGACAACTGCAACAGCCTGCACACCAACGCGTTTGATGAAGCCATCACCACGCCGACCGAGGACAGCGTGCGCCGCGCCATGGCGATACAACTGATCATCAACCGCGAATGGGGTCTGGCGAAAAACGAAAACCCGTTGCAAGGCGCGTTCATCATCGAAGAGCTGACCGAACTCGTGGAAGAGGCTGTGCTGTCAGAGTTTATGGCGATTGCCGAACGCGGCGGCGTGCTCGGGGCGATGGAAACCGGCTACCAGCGCGGCAAGATCCAGGACGAATCCATGCATTACGAAATGCTGAAACACACCGGTGAATTGTCCATCATCGGCGTCAATACCTTCAAGTCCCCGCAGGCAAATGAAGTGCCGCAAAAGATAGAACTTGCACGTTCCACCGATGAGGAAAAACAAGGCCAGCTGCAACGCCTGCAAGATTTCCATCAGCGCCACGCTGCGCAGTCTGCCGCCATGCTCAAGCAACTCCAACAAGCGGTGATCGCCAATGAGAATGTGTTCGCGGTCTTGATGGACGCGGTGCGTGTGTGTTCGCTGGGCCAGATCACCCATGCGCTGTTCGAGGTCGGCGGCCAGTACCGGCGCAATATGTGATGCCATTTTGTGCAGCAGCCGTTCGTTGAACCGGCGACCTACAGATCTATACAAAGGACCGGCACGCGATGCGTTATCAGCAGTTCTGATCAGCTGGCGTTGCTGTTGCGCTTGCCGCGCGACAAATCGACACCGAGTTGCTTGAGCTTGCGGTAGAGGTGGGTGCGCTCGAGACCGGTTTTTTCGGCCACACGCGTCATGGATCCGCCTTCCTGCGCCAGATGGTATTCAAAATAGGCTTTTTCAAAACTGTCTCGTGCTTCGCGCAGGGGATTATTCAGGTCAAAGGTCTGCATGGGCTGCATGTTTTGCGGCAAGGCCTTAGGCTGGTGCAGCAGCAAAGGGGCTGGCGCGTTGTTGTGACTGACTGCCGGCGCGGCCGCAGGCATCGCGCTTTGGACAAGCCTTGCGGATGCAGGTGCGCCTGATTTTCGGTTGAGCCCTTGCTCTACCGCTTTGAGCAGCTTTTGCATGGTGATGGGCTTTTCCAGAAAAGCCATGGCGCCGATGCGGGTGGCCTGCACTGCTGTGTCGATGGTGGCATGGCCGCTCATCATGATGACCGGCACATTCAGCGAACCTGCACCGGCCCATTCCTTGAGAAGCGTGATGCCGTCGGTATCGGGCATCCAGATATCCAGCAACACCAGATCGGGCTGCAACTGGGCCCGGACGGCGCGAGCCTCGGCGGCGTTCATGGCCAGCTCGACTTGATGGCCTTCATCATTGAGAATTTCAAACAACAGATCGCGGATGCCAGGTTCATCGTCGACCACTAATATTGTTGCCATGTTGTCTTGTCTTTTCAGGTTGGAGAGGACGCTGTCACGCGAAATGATAACGACACTTGAGCGCCGGTGATCACATCGTCTTGTATTTTGTTTTTCAATTCGATGCGGGCATTGTGTTCATCGGCAATTTTCTTGACCACCGCCAGCCCCAATCCCGTGCCGCTGGCCTTGGTGGTGACATAGGGTTCGAATGCGCGCTGCAGGACAGCGGGGCTGAATCCGGGCCCATTGTCTTCGATTAGCAAGCGCACCCGCGAGGACTGCGGGCGCCACTCGGTCAGCACTTGCACCAGGGGTGCTGGCACAGCCTGGCAGGCATCCTGCGAATTCTGAATAAGATTGTGAACCACCTGGCGCAACTGCGCTGCATCGCCAAAAACTTGCGGCACGTCTGTCGGCAAATGCCAATGCACCGGCACGCGGGCATTGTCATTTTCGTACAAAGACATCATTTCGCTGAGCACGCGGTTCAAATCAAGCCATTGCAAACGGGCAGGCGGCAGCCGGCCGAAGTCACGGAACTCGTTGACCAGACGCTGCAAGGCATCCACCTGCTCGACAATGGTTTTCACCGATTTGCTCACCAGGGCTTGTTCGGCAGGCGGCAATTTGCCTTCGAGTTTGATGGCCAGGCGCTCGGCCGACAACTGTATCGGCGTGAGAGGATTTTTGATTTCATGCGCCAGCCTTCTCGCCACCTCGGTCCAGGCCTGCGAACGCTGGGCCGACACAATGTCTGAAATATCGTCAAACACCAGCAGCCAGTCACCCTGCGGCAACACCGCGCCACGCGCCACCAGCGTGGTTTGACCCGGAGCCTGTTGACCGAAATTCTGCAGCCCGTCATTGGCCACGGCATCGAGCTCAAATGATTGCTCCCAATGGTCACTGCGTGCGTGCTGTTCATGGCTGAGTTCGTGGAACTGCTCCAGCACTTTCTGGGCAAAATCCTCCAACCCCTGGATGCTTTGCAAAGGCATGCCTACCCGGTTGGCCAACGGTTGTTTCAAGATGCGTGTGGCCCCGGGGTTGATCGACAGAATCCGCCCCTCACGGTCCAGCAGCACCACGCCGGCCGTCAGGTTATCCAGCATGGTTTGCAGGTGGCTGCGTGCCATATCAAGTTGTGCCATGCTGCGTTGCACCGTATTGCGGGCATCGGAGAGTTGCTGCGTCATTTCTGAAAATGAACGGGTCAAGCCGTCAAGCTCATCCCTGCCCTGCAAAAATGGTTTCGGGCGCAGATCACCGGCGGCCACATCACGCACACCTTCGGCCAGCACCAACAAGGGCCGGGCCAACTGGTTGCCCAGCAACACGGCCAGCAACACGGCGCCGAACACAGCGAGAAACAAACTCAGGGTCAATGTGCCTATGTACATGCGCTGCAAACCGCTGCGCGCCAGTGATCTTTCCTGGTATTCGCGGTTGGCGACCAGCACAGACAAGGCATTGGCAACTAATGCGGGGGGCAGTTTCTTCACCACTTGCAGCACCTGGATTTTTTCATCCAGCTCAAAACCGGCCCCGGGCAGCTTGTACAGAACTTTGATGCGCGGTATCTGCCCGCCGATACTGGTGACCTCGTCCAGCCCATCGCTGCGCCAGCTGCTGCCGCGGTTGCGAACCTGCCGCCACTCAGATGCTGAGGGGCGATCCGGCTGCAAGCTGTAACCGGATTCGCTGACGCTGGCCACCAGCATGCCGTTGTCACGCCATAAACTGACCTCGGAGGCGCCTAACTGTTCACGGGTTTTCTCAAGCACGGAAGGCCAGCCGGTATTAGCTTCCTGCCGGATATTGCCGCTGGCGTTGCGCACCCCGGCCAGCAACTCGTTGATCAGACTCTCCAGCGTAGACCTGCTCAGATTAAGGCCCGCGTCCAGCGCCACCTCGACCTTGTTGTCAAACCAGACTTCAATAGAGCGGGTGACAAACTGGTAGGACACGGCATAAATCACCAGGCCGGGCACAATGCCTACCAGCGCAAAAATCGCCGCCAGCTTCACCAGTAAGCGGCTGCCGAACTTGCCTTGTCTGAGCCTTTGGGAAAGTCGCCAGCATATCCAGCTTATGACCAGCAGCAAGATTGTGGCAAGCACCGTGTTCAGACCGAACAAAAGGCCGTAGTTCTGCTCGTACACATCCCAGCTTTGGGTCGCCTGCGTCAACAAAAACAGCAACACCAGAGACAGCGACACCAGAATGGTGAGGATCACCCCCAGCATCCAGCTGCGTTGCCGCAGTGCGCTTGAGGCCGTGGCTTGTTTCATTTGACCAGGTCTTCGAGCCGCACAGTGTGGGTGAAACTGATGTTCCAATCGCTGCTGGCCTGGTTACCGAACTGCAAGGCCTGAGGCAATTGGCTCAGATCAAGCCGGAATCGCAAGTCCAGCCTTTGCTTGCTGTTTTTGTCCAGAGTGTCGAGTCCGGCGATCTTCCAGCGACTGACTTTTTTCAGCACCAGCAAGGCGTCGCTCAGGCTGTCGTAACTGGTGCCCAATGTCATGCCTAATCCGCTGGCGCCGATCGCTTGGGCAGAGACCTGAACACGCCACCGGCGTGACAAAGGCTGGTAGCTCAACCGGATGTAACGCTCTGTCAGTGCAAGCCGTTTGTCATACCAATACCAGCGTTCACGCATGACCTCGGCCTGCAGCACAAAGGTCAAGGGCAGTCCGTGCTCCAGCGCTTCCTCCAGACTGGGTGAGAGTTCAAACTCCAGGCTGGTATTGAGGTAGATGCCGTCCTCGCCGCGTTCGATCTGAAATTCGTCCATCTGAACAGCCGTTTCGGCGCCGGCCTGGTTGAACCCGCATAAAAAGCAGGACAGCAAGCATGCAAGCCACCATTGCAGTGGCCCGGCTCGGCTACAGCTGTTTGTTCTAAGCGCCTGTTGCTCTGCGTTCCAGCAAGGCATAAAAAAATCCATCATGCTCACCACATAGATTGTCGGAGAGAGTGTGCGTGTTTGATGGAATGCCGGGGATTAATTGACCCGGCGAGGGAAGCAAGTGCGCCTGAGTGTTGTTTGCAAGAAACGCTTGCAACTGATCCACACCCTCCTGCCTGAACAGCGAGCAGGTGCAGTACAACAAATGGCCGCCTTCTGCCAGCAACGGCCATAAGGACTGCAACAGCTGTTTTTGCTGCCCGGCCAGCGCGGCCAGATCGGCCTGATGCCGCAACCATGGAATATCAGGATGTCTGCGCACAATCCCTGAGGCGGTACACGGGGCATCCAGCAAGATGGCGTCAAACGGTTTGCCGTCCCACCAGCTTGCCGGTTCGGCCGCGTCTGCGCACATTACCTTGGCATGCAAGCCCAGTCGCTGCAAGTTATCGGTTGTGCGTTCACAACGCGCTGCATCGATGTCAAGCGCCAGCACCTCAACATCGGCAATTTCAAGCAGGTGCGCGGTTTTGCCACCCGGGGCTGCGCAGGCGTCCAGCACACGCCAGCCGCTCTGCGGTTTCGCCGTCCGGGCTTGCAGCAACAAAGGAGCCGCCAGCTGTGCACCGGGGTCCTGCACTGAAAACCAGCCCTGTGCAAATCCTTGCAGCATTTGTGCGGGCCGCCCTTGCTGCAACACCAGCGCATCCTCACCCAGGGCACGGCTTGGAATCCCGGCGACCAGCCATATGGCCTGCAATTCATCACGGGCCATGCGTCTGCGGTTAACGCGTACCGCCATGGGCGCAGCCAGCAGGGCTGCCTGCAAAATAGCCTGCCATTGCAGCGCATGGTCGCGCTGCATGGCGCTGATCCACCAGGTTGGATGGTTCCAGCGCGCTTGCGGCATCTGGGCAACGGCTTGCAGACACGCGGTCTTCTCGCGAACGAAGCGGCGCACACAGGCATTGATGAACGCAGCCTGGGCGCGGGTTACCGGGTCTCGCTTGGCGGCTTCCACCAGCTGATTCACCAGGGTATGCATGGGGTACATGGCGGATTCATCGGGTATCGCCAACGCCAGGCCGACACATAACAGGCTGTCCAACGCAGGCGGCGGCTTGCGGCTGACCAAGTGTTGCCTGATCGCCTGGGTACGGCCCCATTCGCGCAGCACGGCGAACAGCAAGGCCTGGGAAGCTGCCCGCAAGCGCGGTTCAACCGGTGCCAGGGCCAAGGCATGGTTGCTGCCACGGCGCACCGCCTGCAAGGCCTGGCTGCAGGCTTGCAATTGTTGCCATAGGGGGGGCGAATCAGCTGCAGGACTTGTTGGCAACGAGTCCGTGCTCACAGCGCAGTGGCCGGTTTGAATTGAAACACGCTGGCCAGCAGTGCCGCCGGGTACTGCGCAATCGCTTGATTGTATTCTGCGATGGCTTCATTGAACCGGTTGAGTTCGGGTTGCACAAGCAAATCAAGTTCCAGCCAGCGTTGCTTCAAGGCTTCAGGCATATTGATGTAGTAAACATCCGGGTGTATCAAGGCGGCCCAGGCGTCCTGCAACTCTGCCGCAGCATCGTGCAAAGCCTTGGCGCTGTCTGCTTCCAGGGTATGTGTCTGCATGCGGGCAATCGCCACCGTGGACAAGCCGGCAGCCACCTGCAGGCGCGTCCAATGGCTTTGACCGAGTTCAGCGCCTGCGTGTCCGTCCCACAGTTGCGGCGCCTGCGTGGCGGCCGTCACTGCGTGTTGGACCAGTTCCTGGTAATTGAGCAATACCGCTTTCAACGGGGCAAACTGCTGTTTGATCCGGGTGCGCAAGCGCACCAAGCGGTTGTAGGCGCCCAGCACCCAGAACACCAGCACGGCGATGAGAATCCAGAACCAGCGTAAATTCAGCATGACAGCGCCCCGGGTAAGACCACAGAACAGACCGTGCAACAAGGCCCCCGAAGGGGCCCCGTGTTGCTCAATCTGCAGCTGTCTCTTCGTTGCTGCCTTCTTGCTGTTGTGCCAGCGCGAGTTCTTCTGCCTCGGTCTCGGCAATGGCGCGTCGTTCGGCTTCATCCATCAGGTCTTTGGCTTTGCGGGCCTGGTGGTAAGCCATGCCTGAACCTGCCGGGATGAGCCTGCCGACGATGACGTTCTCTTTCAGACCGCGCAATTCGTCGCGCTTGCCCATGATGGCGGCTTCGGTCAGCACGCGCGTGGTTTCCTGGAAAGAAGCCGCGCTGATGAAGCTGTCGGTGGACAAGGACGCCTTGGTGATACCCAGCAACAAATTGGTATAGGTGGCCGGAATCTTGCCGTCACGCTGCAAGGCCTCGTTGGTGTTGAGCATTTCAGAGCGTTCGATTTGCTCGCCGCTGATATAGCTGGTGTCACCGACATTGTCGACCACCACACGGCGCAGCATCTGACGGACAATCACTTCGATGTGCTTGTCGTTGATCTTCACGCCTTGCAAGCGGTAAACGTCCTGCACTTCATCAACGATGTAGCGAGCCAGTTCCTCGATACCCAGCAACCGCAGAATATCCTGCGGATCGGCCGGACCGTCGACGATGCTCTCGCCCTTGTTGACCACCTGGCCTTCATGCACCACGATGTTTTTCTCTTTGGAGATCAGCTCTTCCCAGACCGTACCTTCAGGATCGGTGATCTGCAAGCGGATCTTGCCTTTGGTCTCCTTGCCGAAGGACACGGTACCGGTCATCTCGGCCAATATGCCCTTGTCTTTCGGTGAACGCGCTTCGAACAACTCGGCCACACGCGGCAGACCGCCGGTGATGTCTCGGGTTTTCTGACCTTCCACAGGGATACGCGCCAGCACTTCGCCGGGACCGACGTCCTGTCCGTTGCGAACCTGAATCAGCGCACCGACCTGGAAGCCGATGGTCACCGAGTGGTCGGTGCCGGGGATCTTGACTTCCTTGCCGGATGCGTCGATCAACTTCACCTGAGGACGAACCACTTTGGTCGAACCGCGGCGCTTGGGATCGATCACCACGAGCGTTGACAAACCGGTGACCTCGTCCAATTGCTTGGCAACGGTCAAGCCTTCTTCGACATTTTCAAAACGCATCTGACCGGCAAACTCGGTGATCACGGGTCGTGTCAACGGATCCCAGTTCGCCAGGATGTTGCCGGCCTTGATGTTCTGGTCGGGTTTGATCACCAGGATGGCGCCGTAGGGCACTTTGTGGCGCTCGCGTTCGCGGCCTTGTTCGTCGTGGATGACGATTTCACCGGAACGTGAAATGACCACCAGTTCGCCTTTGCTGTTGGTGACATAGCGCATGGTGGCGTTGAAACCGATGATACCGTAGGACTTGGCGTCAACGCTGGAAGCGACCGCCGCACGCGATGCCGCACCGCCGATGTGGAAAGTACGCATGGTCAGCTGAGTGCCGGGTTCGCCGATGGACTGCGCGGCAATCACGCCAACAGCTTCACCGACGTTGACCAGACCGCCGCGGCCCAGATCGCGGCCATAACACTTGGCACACAGACCGAACCGGGTTTCGCAGTTGAGCGCGGTACGAACTTTAATCTCATCGACGCCGAGCAATTCGATGTCATCGATCAGGTCTTCGTCGAGCATGTGACCGGCGGGGACCAGCACGTCACGGGTCTCCGGGTGCAACACTTCTTCAGCCACCGTACGGCCGAGCACGCGGTCACGCAAGGATTCGATGACTTCACCGCCCTCGACGATGGCGCGCATCAACTGTCCATTGCTGGTATCGCAATCAACTTCAATCACCACCAGATCCTGGGTCACGTCAACCAGTCGACGCGTCAGGTAACCCGAGTTGGCGGTTTTCAGCGCCGTGTCAGCCAGGCCCTTACGCGCACCGTGGGTGGAGATGAAGTACTGCAACACATTCAGGCCTTCGCGGAAGTTGGCCGTGATCGGTGTTTCAATGATGGAGCCGTCGGGCTTGGCCATCAGGCCGCGCATACCGGCGAGCTGACGGATCTGAGCGGCTGAACCGCGTGCACCCGAGTCGGCCATCATGTAAATGGAGTTGAAGGATTCCTGTTCCACCTCGTTGCCGTGGCGGTCTATGGTTTTTTCCTTGCGCAACTGGTCCATCATCACCTTGGAGACGGCGTCACCGGCCTTGCCCCAGATGTCAACCACCTTGTTGTAACGCTCGCCGGCGGTCACCAGGCCCGAGACGTATTGCTGCTCGATGTCCTTGACTTCTTTTTCAGCGCTTTCAATGATAGCGTGTTTTTCAAACGGCACCAGCATGTCGTCGATACAGATGGAGATACCGGCGCGTGTGGCCAGACGGAAACCGTTTTGCAACAGTTTGTCGGCGAACACCACGGTTTCCTTCAAACCGCATTTGCGGAATGAGGTGTTGATCAGCTTGGAGATTTCCTTCTTTTTCAGCGCCTTGTTCAGGTGACTGAAAGGCAGTCCACGCGGCAGAATTTCCGACAGCAGGGCGCGACCGACCGTTGTCTCCTCCAGCGAGGTGCTGCTGGTGAATTCGCCGGTGACCTTGTCTTTGGTCCATTCGGTCATGCGCACGGTGACCTTGGTGGTCAACTCAACCACATTGGCGTCGAGTGCGCGCTGCACTTCACCGATGTCGGCAAACACCAGGCCTTCACCTTTGCCGTTGATGCGTTCACGTGTGGTGTAGTACAGACCCAGCACCACGTCTTGCGACGGCACGATGGATGGTTCGCCGTTGGCGGGGAAGAGCACGTTGTTGGAGGCCAGCATCAAGGTGCGGGCTTCCATTTGCGCTTCGACCGACAAAGGAATGTGCACCGCCATCTGGTCGCCGTCAAAGTCGGCGTTGAAAGCTGAACACACCAGCGGGTGCAGTTGAATCGCTTTGCCTTCGATCAGAATCGGCTCGAAAGCCTGGATGCCCAGACGGTGCAAAGTAGGCGCACGGTTCAACAACACCGGATGCTCTTTGATCACCTCCTCCAGAATGTCCCAGACCACCGGCGTACCGGCTTCGACTTCTTTCTTGGCCGCCTTGATGGTGGTGGCAATGCCCATCAGCTCGAGTTTGCTGAAGATGAACGGCTTGAAGAGTTCAAGTGCCATCAGCTTGGGCAGACCGCACTGATGCAATTTCAGAGTCGGTCCGACGGTGATGACGGAACGGCCCGAATAGTCGACACGCTTGCCCAACAAGTTCTGGCGGAAACGGCCGGACTTGCCTTTGATCATGTCGGCCAGCGACTTGAGCGCACGTTTGTTGGCACCGGTCATGGCTTTGCCGCGGCGGCCGTTGTCCAGCAGGCTGTCGACAGCTTCCTGCAACATGCGCTTTTCATTGCGGGCAATGATTTCTGGCGCATTGAGTTCGAGCAAACGGCGCAGACGGCTGTTGCGGTTGATGACGCGGCGGTACAAATCGTTCAAATCGGAGGTGGCGAAACGCCCGCCGTCCAACGGCACCAAAGGACGCAGATCGGGCGGCAGCACCGGCAGCACCGACAAGACCATCCATTCGGGTTTGATACCGGATTTTTTGAACGCTTCCAGCACTTTGAGGCGTTTGCCGTTTTTCTTGATCTTGATTTCCGAGCCCGTCAAGTCGTTACGGAGTTTTTCAATCTCCATGTTGATTTCCATGGTCTCGAGCAGGTCGCGCACGCCTTCAGCACCCATCTTGGCCTGGAACTCGTCGCCGAGTTCGATGCGCTTGGCTTCGTACTCGTCCTCGGTCATGATGGCGTATTTTTTCAGCGAAGTCATGCCGGGATCGGTCACGACATAAGCTTCGAAATACAGCACACGCTCGATATCACGCAAGGTCATGTCCAGCACCAGACCTAAGCGGCTGGGCAGCGACTTCAAAAACCAGATGTGGGCGCAAGGTGCGGCCAGATCAATGTGGCCCATGCGGTTACGGCGCACTTTGGTTTGTGTGACTTCAACGCCACACTTCTCGCAGATCACGCCGCGGTGTTTCAGGCGTTTGTATTTGCCGCACAGACATTCGTAATCCTTGATAGGGCCGAAGATCTTGGCGCAAAACAAACCGTCGCGCTCGGGTTTGAAAGTACGGTAGTTGATGGTTTCGGGCTTTTTGACTTCGCCAAAAGACCATGAGCGGATTTTTTCCGGCGAAGCCAGTCCGATTTTGATGGCATCGAAATGCTCATCAGGTGTGAACTGCTTAAAGAGGTCGAGTAATGATTTCATGAACGCTCCAACTCAATATCAATGCCCAATGAACGAATTTCTTTGACCAGCACGTTGAACGATTCGGGCATGCCCGCTTCGATCGCGTGCTCGCCTTTGACGATGCTTTCGTAAACCTTAGTACGGCCTTGCACGTCGTCGGACTTGACGGTGAGCATTTCCTGCAAGGTGTAGGAGGCGCCATAGGCTTCGAGCGCCCAGACCTCCATCTCGCCGAAACGCTGTCCGCCGAACTGCGCCTTGCCGCCCAGCGGTTGCTGCGTGACCAGGCTGTAAGGGCCGGTGGAACGTGCGTGCATCTTGTCGTCGACCAGATGGTGCAGTTTCAACACATGCATATAGCCGACGGTGGTCGGGCGGTCAAACGCGTCGCCAGTGCGGCCATCAAACAAATGCGCCTGTGTGCGGGCAGCGGTCAAACCCTTGGCTTTCACCACGTCTTCAGGGTAAGCCAGTTTCAGCATGGTACGGATGTCTTCTTCGGAAGCACCGTCAAACACAGGGGTGGCAAACGGTACGCCCAGGGACAGGTTGTGCGCCATTTCCTTCACATCCTTGTCCGCCAGCATGACCAGGTTTTCCTTGTGGCCGGTGGTGTTGTAGAGGGTTTCCAGGAAGCTGCGCATTTCAGAAGCCTTGGCTTCTTCTTGCAACATATGGCCGAGTTGCTCGCCGATGCCCTTGGCAGCCCAGCCCAGATGCACTTCAAGCACCTGACCCACGTTCATGCGCGAAGGCACGCCCAGCGGGTTGAGCACGATGTCCGCCGGTGTTCCGTCAGCCATGTAAGGCATGTCTTCGACCGGCACGATCTTGGAGACCACACCTTTGTTGCCGTGACGGCCGGCCATCTTGTCGCCGGGTTGCAGCCGGCGTTTGACCGCCAGGTAAACCTTGACCATCTTCAACACACCGGCCGGCAATTCGTCGCCCTGGGTGAGTTTCTTGCGCTTTCCTTCAAAGGTCAAGTCAAAGCTGTGACGGGTTTGCGCCAGTGCGTTTTTGATGGATTCGAGTTGCGATGCCACTTCTTCATCGGCCGGCCGGATATCGAACCAATGGAATTTCTCGACAGCCGCCAGGTAATCCTTGTTGATTTTGCTGCCCTTGGGCAGTTTGTTCGGACCGCCGCTGGCCACTTTGCCCAACAGCAATTTGTGGATACGGTCAAAGGCGTCAGCTTCAACAATGCGCAATTGGTCGTTCAAATCGAGACGGAAGCGCTTGAGTTCATCGTCGATGATCTGCTGGGCGCGCTTGTCGCGCACAATGCCTTCGCGGGTGAACACCTGCACGTCGATCACCGTGCCTTGCGAACCTTGATCAACACGCAAGGACGTGTCTTTCACGTCGGAGGCTTTTTCGCCGAAGATGGCGCGCAGCAGTTTTTCTTCCGGCGTGAGTGTGGTTTCGCCTTTGGGTGTGACCTTGCCGACCAGCACATCGCCGGGTTGAACCTCGGCACCGACGAAGATTATGCCGGACTCGTCCAGACGGTTGAGTTGTTGTTCGGCCAGGTTGGGAATATCACGCGTGATTTCTTCCGCACCGAGTTTGGTGTCACGCGCCATCACCACCAGTTCTTCGATGTGAATCGAGGTGTAACGGTCTTCGGCCACCACGCGCTCAGAGATCAGGATGGAATCTTCGAAGTTGTAGCCGTTCCAGGGCATGAAAGCCACCAGCATGTTCTGACCCAGGGCGAGTTCACCCAGATCGGTCGATGCGCCGTCGGCAATCACATCCCCTTTGGCCAGTTTGTCGCCACGTTTGACGATGGGACGCTGGTGGATATTGGTGTTCTGGTTGGAACGCTGATACTTGATCAGGTTGTAAATGTCCACGCCGACTTCACCGGCCTGTGTTTCAGCGTCGTTGACACGCACCACGATGCGGGTGGCATCGATGTAATCAACCGCGCCGCCGCGCAAAGCGGTGACGACAGTGCCGGAGTCGATCGCGGCCACGCGCTCGATCCCGGTCCCGACAAAGGCTTTTTCAGGACGCAACACTGGCACAGCCTGGCGCTGCATGTTGGCACCCATCAAGGCGCGGTTCGCGTCATCGTGCTCAAGGAAAGGCACGAGCGAAGCGGCGACGGAGACAATTTGCGCCGGCGACACATCCATGTACTGAACGCGCTCCTTGCTGCACAAAATCGATTCGCCTTTTTCACGGGCGGACACCAGGTTGCCGGTCAAGCGGTCGTCTTTGTCCAAGGTGGCATTGGCTTGCGCGATCACGTACTTGGCCTCTTCAATGGCCGAGAGGTAATCGATTTCACACGTCACCTGGGCATCGTGCACCCGGCGGTAAGGGGTTTCGATGAAACCGTATTCGTTCAATCGCGCATACAGGGAAAGCGAGTTGATCAGACCGATGTTCGGGCCTTCCGGTGTTTCAATCGGACAGACACGGCCGTAGTGGGTGACGTGCACGTCGCGAACTTCAAAGCCGGCACGCTCACGCGTCAAACCGCCCGGGCCAAGGGCCGATACACGGCGCTTGTGGGTTATCTCGGACAAGGGGTTGGTCTGGTCCATGAACTGCGACAACTGTGACGCGCCGAAGAATTCCTTGAGCGCGGCAGAGATCGGTTTGGAGTTGATCAGATCATGTGGCATGAGCGGTTCCTGCTCGGCCTGACCCAGTCGTTCCTTGACGGCTTTTTCAATACGCGCCAGACCGGTGCGGTACTGGTTTTCAGCGAGTTCGCCGACACAACGCACGCGCCGATTGCCCAGGTGATCGATGTCATCGACTTCGCCGCGGCCGTTGCGCAGGTCCACCAGAATCTTGACGACCGCCAGAATGTCTTCATTGTTGAGCACCATAGGGCCGGTGCTTTCATCGCGGCCGACACGGGCATTGAATTTCATGCGTCCGACACGGGACAAATCGTAGGTGTCCGGGTTGTAGAACAAACGCTGGAACAAGGCTTGCACCGCGTCTTCAGTGGGCGGCTCGCCGGGGCGCATCATGCGGTAGACGGCCACACGCGCGGCGAACTCGTCGGCGGTCTCATCGATACGCAGGGTCTGCGAAATATAGGCGCCCTGGTCCAATTCGTTGGTGTAGATGCATTGCAAATCCTGCACACCGCTGAAGCGCAGTTTTTTCAACAGCACTTCAGTCAGTTCGTCGTTTGCTTTGGCAATGATTTCGCCGGTTTCCTCATCAACGATATTGCGTGCGATCACACGGCCGATCAAAAAGTCTTCGGGTACGCTGATGTGCGTGGTGCCTGACTCTTCCAGATCGCGGGTATGGCGTGCGGTGATGCGCTTGTCTTTGGCAACCACCACATTGCCGCTTTTGCCTGTGATGTCAAAGCGCGCGACTTCGCCGCGCAGACGCTCGGCCACAAATTCCATTTGTGCGCCGCTGTCCATCAGACGGAAAATGTCATTGACAAAGAAGTTGGCCAGGATGGCTTCAGGCGTCAAACCGATGGCTTTGAGCAGTATGGTGACCGGCATTTTGCGGCGGCGGTCGACACGGAAATACAAAATGTCCTTGGGATCGAATTCGTAATCCAGCCAGGAACCGCGGTAAGGGATGATGCGCGCGGAAAACAGCAGCTTGCCGGAACTGTGGGTCTTGCCTTTGTCATGCTCGAAGAAGACACCGGGTGAACGGTGTAACTGAGACACGATGACCCGTTCGGTACCGTTGATGACGAAAGAGCCTTTGTCGGTCATCAAGGGCACTTCGCCCATATAGACTTCCTGCTCCTTGACTTCCTTGACCACTTTGGATTGCGGTGTCGAGGAGTCACGGTCATAAATAATGAGTTGCACACGGGCGCGCACGGCAGATGAGAAAGTCAGACCGCGCATCTGGCACTCGCGCACGTCAAACGCAGGCTTGGCCAGGTTGTATTCCAGGTATTTCATCTCGACAAAACCATTGTGCGAGATGATAGGGAAGGCGGCGTCAAATGCAGCCTGCAAACCTTCATTGGTTCGTTTTTTGGGCGGGACATCTGCCTGCAAAAACGCGGTGTACGCGTCTTTTTGCATTTGCAGCAGATAAGGGATTTCCAGCACGCTGTCGCGGCTGCCGAAACTTTTGCGGATGCGCTTGCGTTCGGTAAATGTGTAGGCCATGAGTACTCCGGACTTGATTCACTCGGCGACTGGGGCCGCACAGTTTGCTCTGGGCAAGTGTGCGTTGTGCTTGGCCCGCTGGCCACTACCAGCGTTGGCGGACAGTTGCGCATTGCACGCAACCCGAACCAAGGTTCTTCTGCAGTCAGCTCAGAAGACACTCGACAGCAAACCGGCGCTTGCTGTCGGGTGCGCTCTGAGAGCGCTAAAGGCTGGATACCCCTTGTGAGGGCGGCCAGCCTTTGCGGAGTCGATTATTTGAGTTCGACTTTGGCGCCGGCATCTTCCAGTTTCTTCTTGGCAGCTTCGGCGTCTGCCTTGGGGGCGGCTTCCTTGACGGCCTTGGGTGCGCCGTCGACCAGGTCCTTGGCTTCTTTCAAGCCCAGGCCGGTGATTTCGCGAACCGCTTTGATGACGCTGACCTTGTTGGCGCCGGCTTCGAGCAACATCACGTTGAACTCGGTTTTCTCTTCAACAGCGGCTGCTGCACCGCCGCCGGCTGCAGCAGGTGCAGCCATCGCAGCAGCGCTCACGCCGAATTTCTCTTCGATGGCTTTCACAAGATCGTTGAGTTCCATTACCGTCATGCTGTCCAGTGCCGTCAAAAATGCGTCTTTATCGAATGCCATGTTATTTCCTTAACTCGTTCAGGGCTGCCAAAGCGGCAGCAGATTTTTAAAAGTGCTGCACGCTTTACGCGGCAACCGCCTCTTCTTTTTTCGCCGCCAATGCGCCGAGTACCACTGCAGTACGCGACATGGGCGACATCAGCAAGCCACACAATTGCGCCAGCAGCACATCCTTGGTGGGAATGCTTGCCAGTTGTTTGACACCGTTGACGTCCAGGGATTTGCCTGCAAATGCGCCGCCGCGAATGACCAACTTGTCGTTGGTCTTGGCGAAATCGGCCACCACTTTGGCAGCGGCCACAGCATCCACAGAGAATCCGTAGATCAGCGGTCCGGTCATCTGGTCAGAGACACTTTCAAACGACGTACCGGCGACAGCACGGCGTGCCAGCGTGTTTTTCAACACGCTGAGCGATACGCCCTGGCTGCGCGCACTGGCGCGGAATTTGGTCATGTCAGCGACCGAGATGCCGCGGTATTCCGCCATCACCAGCGTCTGCGCCTGTGCTGCCAATGCCGCCACCTCGGTGACGACGGCTTCTTTTTCACTGCGATTCAGACTCAAGGTCTACTCCTTCAAAATGTGTTTCGGGTTGCCCCTCGACACGCCTGTTTCAGCGATCTGACTGTCAAGAAAATTTTTCTTTTCAGCGGGATCGCCATCTGCGTTGGCTGGTGAATTAAGTGCAGACAAGCTGAACGCCAACGGTCTTGGATGGCTCAGGCGGTTCGAAAACCACCTGACCCACCGCTTCAAGCCCTGTCCGAAGACAAGTCCTGAATGCCGAACGCTTTACGCGCTCAGTGTTTGTGTATCTACACGAACGCCTACACCCATGGTGGACGAGACCGCTAACTTGCGCAGGTAAACACCTTTGCTGGTTGCGGGTTTGGCTTTGCTCAAGGCGTCGATCAATGCGACCAGATTACCTTGCAGCTTGTCACTGTCAAAGGAACGGCGGCCGATGGTGGCGTGCACGATACCGGCCTTGTCGACACGGAATTGCACCTGGCCGGCCTTGGCATTGCGCACCGCAGTGGCAACGTCAGGGGTGACGGTACCGACCTTAGGATTTGGCATCAGACCGCGCGGGCCGAGGATTTGACCCAGGGTACCGACCACACGCATGGCGTCAGGCGCGGCAATGACCACATCAAAGGGCATATCACCGGCCTTGATGCGCGCAGCCAGATCGTCCATGCCGACCACATCAGCACCGGCAGCCAGCGCTTCTTCGGCTTTAGCACCTTGGGCGAACACAGCCACACGTGCGATTTTGCCGGTGCCGTTGGGCAACACGACGGCGCCACGCACCATCTGGTCGGATTTTTTCGCGTCAATACCGAGTTGTACAGCCACGTCGATGGATTCATCGAACTTGGCGGTTGCGCACTCTTTGACAATCTTCAAGGCATCGGCAAACGGATACAGCTTGGTGCTGTCAACCTTGCCGGCGAAAGATTTTTGTTTTTTGGTCAGGCTCATACCACACCCTCCACGGTGACACCCATGGAACGGGCAGAACCGGCGATGGTGCGCACGGCTGCATCGAGATCGGCCGCCGTCATATCAACCATTTTGGTTTTGGCGATTTCTTCCAGCTGGGCGCGGGTGATCTTGCCGACCTTGTCCGCATGCGGACGGGATGAACCCTTGTCCAGCTTGATGGCCTTCTTGATCAAGGTGACCGCAGGGGGTGTCTTGATGATGAAGGTAAAGGATTTGTCTGCAAACGCTGTGATCACCACAGGCAAAGGCAGACCGGGCTCGACGCCTTGGGTCTGGGCGTTGAACGCCTTGCAAAATTCCATGATGTTCAAACCGCGCTGGCCCAAGGCGGGACCGATGGGCGGTGAGGGATTGGCTTTACCAGCTGGCACTTGCAGCTTGATGAAGCCGACGATTTTTTTCGCCATGCTTTACTCCTTTCGGGTACGAACGCCTGTTAAGGGCTCCCCGGGGTTATCGACTCTTCTTCAACCAACCGGCACCGAGTCGGGATGCGCCGGTTTTGCAATCCTGCCCGCCCGGCCAAGCGGGCGAACATTGAATGTCAGCTTGCTCGAAAAGACTCAGGTCTTCTCGACCTGACCGAATTCGAGTTCGACGGGTGTGGCCCGACCGAAAATGGCCACAGACACACGCATCTTGTTTTTTTCATAGTTGACTTCTTCAACCGTGCCGTTGAAATCGGTGAACGGGCCGTCTTTGACACGCACAAATTCGCCGACCATGAACTCGACTTTGTGTCGCGGCTTGTCGGTGCCTTCCTGCATCTGTTTGACGATCTTCAGAACGTCTTCCTGGGAAATAGGCGCAGGACGGTTACGCGCACCGCCGACAAAATTGGTGACTTTGTTGGTGTGCTTGACCAGGTGCCAGCTCTCGTCGTCCATGATCATTTCCACCAGCACATAGCCGGGGAAGAAACGGCGCTCAGTGGTTCTACGCTGGCCGTTTTTCATTTCGACCACCTCCTCGGTGGGCACCAGAATACGACCGAACTTGGCTTGCATACCGGCACGGTTGATGCGCTCGAGAATATTGCGCTCGACAGCTTTTTCCATGCCTGAGTAAGCATGCACCACATACCAGCGCATATCAGGATGCGCAGGCGCAGTGGTGATCAGCGTGTTTTCCAATGATTCTTCGGTCATTATTTTTTCCATCCCAGAATCAGGTCATACAAAAGCCATTCGAGGATTTTGTCTGTCAGCCACAAAAAGACCGCCATGATCAGCACAAAGCCGAACACATAGGCCGTCATTTGCATGGCTTCCTTGCGCGTCGGCCAGACCACCTTGAGCACTTCACGCCAGGCATCGCGGCCGAAGCCGATCAATTGCCGGCCTTGCAGTGAAGTGAAAAACAGGACCACCGCCAGCAGCAGGCAAGCCAGCAAAACCGCCCATTGGATCAACACGCCTTGCGCTGACAACGTGTAAAAAGCCGCCAAGGCAGCCAGCACCAATGCAACGGCAGCAGCCAATTTGGCTTTGTCTGCGGTACTGATTACGTTTTCAATCTGTGCGGTGGACATGTCAGGCAGTCAGTTAATGGTCAAAAATAACAAGTCTTTTAAGCGAGCCAAGCCCGCCATGGGATGGCGGGCCTGTTGTTCACCCGGCATTTCTACCAGGTGGCAGGGGCAGAGGGAATCGAACCCCCAACCTTCGGTTTTGGAG
>SHXP01000010.1 GCA_009693225.1 Limnohabitans sp.
TGGACGAATTGTTCAATGCTTATATGAAGAATCCCGGGGCCATGCCCGACAGCCACGCTAACCGCAGCAATGTGCCGCGTGCCGTCTGCGACTACATCGCCGGCATGACCGACAGGTTTGCCACCAAAGAGCACGCGCGACTTACAGCGTGAACCGCTGATGCACACACACCGCTTCGGCTTGCACCCCTCCTGGGTCATCGTCTTGGCTGGCGTGTGCGCCGCCTTGCACGTGGGCAAGCTGCCGCCGGCTTTGCCGGTGTTGCAAGCCACGTTGCACATCAGTCTGGTGCAGGCCGGTTTTCTGTTGTCTGCGGTGCAGTTCGCCGGCATGACACTGGGCCTGGCGGTGGGCCTGAGCGCTGACGGCCTGGGCTTGCGCCGCAGCATGCTGGCCGGTCTGGCCTTGCTGGCTGTGGCCAGCATCTGCGGTGGATTTGCACAAGAGGCAGACAGCTTGCTGGGTTTGCGTGCGCTGGAGGGCCTGGGCTTTTTGCTGGTAGTCATGCCTGCGCCTGCACTGATTCGCCGCACCATAGATGCGTCGCAACTCAGCGCGCGCATGGGCTGGTGGGGCACTTACATGCCCACCGGTAACGCCATCGCCTTGCTGACCGGGCCCTGGGTCATCGCCGGCTTGAACTGGGCGGCCTGGTGGTGGCTGCTCGGCGCGGTGGCGGCGCTCGCATTCGTTGCCGTGTGGTGCTGCGTGCCGCTTGTAGCGGCGCCTGCGGCCTCGAGCGGCGGCGCTGCCGGCCTCGGTTGGCAAAAACGTCTGGCCCTGACCTTGCAAAGCCCCGGCCCCTGGCTGGTCGCGCTGGTGTTTGCCGCGTATTCATCACAGTGGCTGGCGGTGATTGGTTTTTTGCCGACGGTGTATGCGCAACTGGGCTTGAGCGCGGGCACCGGCGGCGTCTTGTCGGCCTGCGTGGCCCTGGCCAATGTCAGCGGCAACATTCTGGCCGGGCGCTTGCTGCAACGCGGCTGGCCGGCGCAGCGTTTGCTGTTCACCGGCTTTGCCTGCATGACGCTGGGCGCGGCGGGCGCGTATGCGGTGTGGCAAGGCCAAGGCCTGCCGACCGCGATGAGGTTTGCCTGCGTGCTGATGTTTTCAGCGGTGGGCGGTTTGATTCCCGCCACCTTGTTTTCATGCGCACTGCGTCTGGCACCGAATGACGCCACCGTGTCGACCACCGTCGGCCATATGCAGCAATGGTCTGCGCTAGGTCAGTTTGCCGGCCCGCCGCTGGTGGCCTGGGTGGCGGCCGCTGCAGGCGGCTGGCAATGGACCTGGGGCGTCACCGCGGCACTCAGCGCAGCCGGCGCCGTGCTGGCGCATTCCATCGGCCGCGCATTGCGCACACAGAAAGATAGCGATGCATAAACACGACTTGAGCGACTTGGAACGCAGCGCCATCGAAGACACACAGCAATGGCTGCACAAAGCGGTGATAGGCCTGAACCTGTGCCCGTTTGCCAAAGCCGTGGTCACCAAACAGCAAGTGCGGTTTGTGGTGTGCATGGACAGCGAGCCCGAGCAGGTGTTGAAAATGCTGGAACAGGAAATGCAGTTGCTGGTCGATACCGATGCCGCCGTGCTGGATACCACGCTGTTGATCGCGCCCAAGCTGTTGCCGAACTTTTTGGAGTTCAATGAATTTTTGTTTGACTGCGATTCGGTGGTGGCTTCTATGGAATTGGAAGGTGTGCTGCAAATCGCCGACTTTCACCCGCGTTACCAGTTTGCGGGCACACAGCCTGACGATATCAGCAACTGCACCAACCGCGCCCCGTACCCGACGCTGCATTTGCTGCGCGAGGAAAGTATTGACAAAGCCGTGGAGGCGTTCCCGGATGCGTCGCTGATTTATGAGCGCAATATGCAGGTGTTAGAGGACTTGGGGAGAGAGGGGTGGGAGGCGCTGATCAAGTCGAGGGATCGGTAACCAGATCAAATTCACACTGACCAGTGACACGGGCACAATGAGCCCATGCCCAAACAGAAATCCGCCACGCCCAAGCCACAAGACCCGAGTCTTCAACTCGAGTTGCGCCCCGGCCAGTCCATCGAGCTGCTCAAAGAACTGCACATACTCACGCGCGAGGGCAGGATCAACCAGGATTCGCGCCGCAAGCTCAAGCAGGTGCATCACCTCTACCAGTTCATTGAAAAAATCCTGAAAGAGTTGCCTGTCAGCGACGCGGGACCCACGCTGGCCGACCATGGTGCGGGCAAGTCTTATCTGGGCTTCGTCATTTACGACCTGTTTTTCAAAGCCTCGGGGCAGGGCTGTATTCACGGCATAGAAACGCGCAGCGAGCTGGTCGCCTCGTCCACCGTGCTGGCGCAACGCCTGGGTTTTGATCGCATGCAATTCCTCAATACCAGCGCTGCCGAGTCGGCGCACAGCAAGGCCTTGCCTGCGCAGATCGACGTGGTCACTGCGTTGCACGCCTGCGATACCGCCACCGATGACGCCATCGCCTTTGGCCTGCAAAAGCAGGCCAAGTACATGGTGCTGGTGCCATGCTGCCAGGCCGAGCTGGCGCGCGTGCTGACTAAAAACAAGGCACTGAATTTGCAGCGCACGCCGCTGGCCGAGTTGTGGCGGCATCCGTTGCACACACGCGAAGTCGGCAGTCAGCTGACCAATGTTTTGCGCTGTCTGTATTTAGAGGCCCATGGTTATCAGGTGACCGTGACCGAGCTGGTCGGCTGGGAACACAGCATGAAAAACGAACTCATCCTGGCGAAGTTCACCGGGCAGCGCAAACATTCCTCGGCTGAACGCTTGAATGCCTTGTTGCAGGAATTCGGACTGCAGGACATGACGCAGCGCTGGGCGGTGTGACAGTCAGAATCCATCGAACCCGGACCCCGATGAACAAAGATACGACTGCCGCTCAAGCAGCCAAAGCCATCAGCCCCGGCGTCACGTCTAGCCAGTCCGCATCGGTCAGCACGGCAAAGTCACCGTTCAATGCGGCCTGGCACATGCGCTGCAAAGTTTCCGCGTGAGGTAACACCGTGCCGGCGAAACGCGGTTGGCCTTGTGCATCGGCGATCAACAGGGCGGGGAAGTTTTCGATGTCCAGGTTGCCCAGCAAATCGTCGTGGGTTTCCACATCGACCCAGGAAAAGCGCGCCTGCGGCAGTTGCGCGGCGAGCTGATTGAACAAAGGCTGGTATTCGTGGCAAGTGCCGCACCATTGCGCGCACAAGCAAAACACATACATCACGGGCTGAGATGACTCGGGGCGGCTATCCATGGTGTCGATGATACTTGTCCCGACTGCGCTGAATATGGCTTTACCATCCCTGCATGGCCCGACTGCCCCGTCTCTCATTGCCCGGTTACACGCACCACGTGATATTGCGCGGCAATAACCGTCAGCCGGTTTTCAAGGACAACAGCGACCGGCAAATCCTGCTCGAGTTGCTGGTCAGGCATTGCCAAAACCACCACGTCTATTTGCACGCTTTTGTGCTGATGGACAACCATTTGCATTTGCTGGTGACACCGCAGCCCGACAAGGCCTTGTCAAAAATGATGCAGAACCTGGGGCGTGACTATGTGCGTTATTTCAACAAAAGGCATACACGCACTGGCACTTTGTGGGAGGGGCGGTTTCGCAGCGCCCTGATACAGACTGAGAGGTATTTCCTGGCCTGCATGGTCTACATCGACCTCAATCCGGTGCGTGCCGGCATGGTGGCGCAAGCGCTGGACCACCCCTGGTCCAGCCATGCGCATTACGTCGGGGCACGGCAGGACAAGTGGCTGGTGCCGCATGCTTTGTACTGGGCGCTGGGCAATACGCCCTTCGCCAGGGAAAAGGCATATGCCGAGTTAGTTCAGGCTGGCACTGAAGAAGACATGAAGCACGCGCTCACATCATCTGTCATGGGCGGATGGGCACTGGGAGAGGAGGCCTTCACGCGTAGTTTGCAGCCCATGACAAGCAGACGGGTCAGCAAAGTCAAAGCCGGCCGGCCGTTCAAGGCCGGTGATGCGAATTGATCTGTCCCCAATTAAATACCTAATTAAAATAATAGAGTATTAATTGGTATCTGACCCCAATTAATTTGTTTGGAAATAGACGAACGTTAGTCTATGCTTACTCCCCTTGTACAAAATATTCAGAGGATGGCGAGATGCAACACGCGTTTACCAAGGGTTTATACCAGCCCAACCAGGAGCATGACGCTTGCGGTGTGGGTTTTGTCGCACATATCAAAGGTCAGAAAAGCCATGACATCGTGTCTCAGGCCTTGAAGATTCTGGAAAACCTGGACCACCGCGGCGCGGTCGGCGCAGACAAATTGATGGGTGACGGTGCCGGTATTTTGATTCAGCTGCCGGACGCGCTGTACCGCGAAGACATGGCCAGACAAGGCGTGAATTTGCCGGCTTTCGATGAATACGGTGTCGGTATGGTGTTTCTGCCCAAAGAAAGCGCGTCGCGTCTGGCCTGTGAGCAGGAATTGGAACGCGCCATCCGCGCCGAAGGTCAGGTGCTGCTCGGCTGGCGCGATGTGCCGGTGAACGAAGACATGCCGATGTCGCCTACGGTGCGCGCGAAAGAGCCGCTGATCCGCCAGGTGTTCATCGGTCGCGGCAACGATGTCATTGTGCAGGACGCGCTCGAGCGCAAGCTGTACGTCATCCGTAAAACCGCCAGCGCCGCCATTTCGCATTTGAACCTCAAGCACGGCAAAGAGTATTACGTGCCCAGCATGTCCAGCCGCACCGTCATCTACAAAGGCTTGCTGCTGGCTGATCAGGTCGGCACCTATTTCCAGGACTTACGGGATGCACGTTGCGTGTCTGCGCTGGGTCTGGTGCACCAGCGTTTCTCCACCAACACCTTCCCCGAGTGGCCGCTGGCCCACCCCTACCGCTATGTGGCGCACAACGGCGAGATCAACACGGTCAAAGGGAATTACAACTGGATGAAAGCACGCGAAGGCGTGATGTCATCCACCGTGCTCGGCGCCGATCTGAAAAAGCTCTACCCGATCAGTTTCCCCGATCAATCAGACACCGCCACGTTTGACAACTGCCTCGAGTTGCTGACCATGGCCGGTTACCCGATCAGCCAGGCCATGATGATGATGATTCCCGAGCCCTGGGAAAACCACAGCCACATTGACCCGCGCCGCCGCGCGTTTTATGAATACCACGCTGCCATGATGGAGCCCTGGGACGGCCCGGCTTCTATCGTGTTCACCGACGGTCGTCAGATCGGCGCTACCCTGGACCGCAACGGCTTGCGTCCCTCGCGCTATTGCATCACCGACGACGATCTGGTGATCATGGGCTCTGAGTCCGGCGTGCTGCCGGTGGCCGAAAGCAAGATCATCCGCAAATGGCGTTTGCAGCCCGGCAAGATGTTCCTCATCGACCTGGAACAGGGTCGCATGATCAACGACGAGGAATTGAAATCGGGTCTGGCCAACAGCAAACCCTACAAGCAGTGGATAGAAAACCTGCGTATCCGTCTGGATGACGTAGAGGAACACCCGGTCGGCACTGCTGAAGCGACACAGCTGTCATTGCTGGACCGACAGCAAGCCTTCGGATACACCCAGGAAGATTTCAAATTCCTGATGGCCCCCATGGCCGCCAGCGGTGAAGAAGCGCTGGGCTCCATGGGCAACGACAGTCCACTGGCTATTTTATCCAATAAAAACAAATCGTTATACAGCTATTTCAAACAGTTGTTCGCGCAAGTGACCAACCCGCCTATCGACCCGATCCGCGAAGCCATCGTCATGTCGCTGGTCTCTTTTGTCGGGCCCAAACCCAATCTGCTCGACATCAACCAGGTCAACCCGCCGATGCGGCTTGAGGTCAGCCAGCCGGTGCTGGACTTCCAGGACATGGCCAAGCTGCGTCACATCGAAAGCACGACCAATGGCAAATTCAAAAGCGCTACGCTGGACATCACTTACCCGCTGAGTTGGGGCCACGAGGGTGTGGAAGCCAAGCTGGCCTCGTTGTGTGCGCAAGCGGTCGATCAGATCAAAAGCGGCCACAACATACTCATCATCAGCGACCGCGCCTTGTCTGCGACACAGGTGGCCATTCCGGCAGTGCTGGCTTTGTCGGCTGTGCATCAGCATCTGGTCAAAGAAGGTTTGCGCACCAGCGCCGGTCTGGTGGTGGAAACAGGCAGTGCCCGCGAAGTGCATCACTTTGCCGTGCTCGCCGGTTACGGTGCAGAAGCTGTTCATCCTTACCTGGCGATGGAATCGCTGGCCCAGATGCACGCGCAGTTGCCAGGCGAATTGTCGGCCGACAAGGCGATTTACAACTACGTCAAAGCCATCGGCAAAGGCCTGTCCAAAATCATGTCCAAGATGGGCGTGTCCACTTACATGTCGTACTGCGGCGCCCAGTTGTTCGAAGTCATCGGTATCAACAGTGAAACCATAGACAAATATTTCACCGGCACACCCAGCCGCGTGCAAGGCATAGGCATTTTTGACATAGCTGAAGAAGCCATACGCATGCACACCAGTGCATTCAGCGATGACCCCGTGCTGGCCAGCATGCTCGACGCCGGCGGCGAATACGCCTGGCGCAGCCGCGGTGAAGACCATATGTGGACGCCGGACGCGATTGCAAAACTGCAGCACAGCACCCGTGGCAATAACTGGACAACGTACAAAGAGTACGCACAAATCATCAACGACCAGAGCCTTCGTCACATGACGCTGCGCGGCCTGTTCGAATTCAAGATCGATCCGGCCAAGGCCATACCGCTGGACCAGGTGGAATCCGCGGCTGAAATCGTCAAACGCTTTGCCACCGGCGCGATGTCACTGGGCTCGATCAGCACCGAGGCGCACGCCACGCTGGCGGTCGCCATGAACCGCATCGGTGGCAAAAGCAATACCGGCGAGGGCGGCGAAGACCCGGCGCGCTACCGCAATGAACTCAAAGGCATTCCGATCCAACAAGGCGAGTCTTTGAAAAGCGTGATCGGCGACAAGCAGGTCGAGGTCGACATGCCTTTGCTGGCCGGCGATTCGTTGCGCTCCAAAATCAAGCAGGTCGCCTCCGGACGTTTCGGTGTCACGGCCGAATACCTGTCCAGCGCCGACCAGATTCAAATCAAGATGGCGCAAGGCGCCAAGCCCGGCGAGGGTGGTCAACTGCCCGGCGGCAAGGTCTCCGAGTACATCGGTTTTCTGCGTTACTCGGTGCCGGGCGTCGGCCTTATTTCGCCGCCGCCGCACCACGATATTTACTCCATCGAAGACTTGGCACAGCTGATCCGTGATTTGAAAAACGTGGCGCCGCATGCCGATATCAGCGTCAAGCTGGTGTCTGAAGTCGGTGTCGGCACGGTTGCAGCCGGGGTGGTCAAGTGCAAGGCGGATCATGTAGTGATCGCCGGTCACGACGGCGGCACCGGCGCCTCGCCCTGGTCGTCCATCAAACACGCGGGCAGCCCTTGGGAAATCGGTCTGGCCGAAACCCAGCAAACCCTGGTGTTGAACGGATTGCGCGGACGCATCCGTGTGCAGACAGACGGTCAGATGAAAACCGGCCGTGATGTCGCCATCGGTGCTTTGCTGGGTGCGGATGAATTCGGTTTTGCGACCGCGCCGCTGGTGGTCGAAGGTTGCATCATGATGCGCAAATGCCACCTGAACACCTGCCCGGTGGGCGTGGCCACGCAAGACCCGTTGCTGCGTAAAAAATTCTCCGGCAAGCCTGAGCACGTGGTCAATTACTTTTTCTTCATCGCCGAGGAAGTGCGTCACATCATGGCGCAATTGGGCATAGCCAGGTTTGACGACATGATCGGCCGCGCCGATTTGCTCGACATGAAAAAAGGCATCGAGCACTGGAAGGCTAAAGGTCTGGACTTCAGCCGCCTGCTGGCCATGCCGCAAGTGCCGCAGGGCACAGCGCTGTTCCATGTGCAAACCCAAGACCATGGCCTGGACAAGGCGCTCGACAGAATTCTGATTGAGAAAAGCCGCGCCGCCATTGACAAGGGCGAAAAAGTGCAGTTCATGGAGGTCGCGCGCAACGTCAACCGCTCGGTCGGCGCCATGTTGTCCGGTGCGCTCACCCGGGTGCGACCCGAAGGCCTGCCGGACGACACGCTGCGCATTCAGCTAGAAGGCACAGGCGGTCAATCCTTCGGTGCATTTCTGGCCAAGGGCATCACCTTGTACCTGATCGGTGACGCCAACGATTACACCGGCAAAGGTTTGTCCGGCGGCCGTGTGGTGGTGCGACCCAGCATCGATTTCAGAGGAGAAGCCACCAACAACATCATTGTCGGCAATACCGTTTTGTACGGCGCCACCAGCGGCGAAGCGTTTTTCAGCGGCGTGGCTGGTGAACGCTTTGCCGTGCGCTTGTCAGGCGCCACCGCTGTTGTCGAAGGCACCGGCGACCACGGCTGCGAGTACATGACCGGCGGTACGGTGGCAGTGCTGGGCGGCACCGGCCGCAATTTCGCCGCCGGCATGAGCGGCGGCATTGCCTATGTGTATGACGAGGACGGCGAGTTCGCGCAACGCTGCAACACCGCCATGGTCAGTCTGGACAAAGTGCTCAGCGACAAAGAACAGACAGACAACATCCCTGCGGGCTTGTGGCACCGTGGGCAAAGTGACGACGCTCAGTTGAAGAAACTGCTGGAGGACCACCACCGCTGGACCGGCTCCAAACGGGCGCGTGCACTCCTTGACAACTGGAACGAAGCGCGCGCCAGGTTCGTCAAGGTGTTTCCGAACGAGTACAAGCGCGCTCTGGGTGACATGGCAGCAGCGGCGAAACCGGCAAGTGCCGCCAGGGCTAAACAAGCAGCCGTCAAGTCTTAACGAACAGCGACAGGAGCCATCATGGGAAAAATCACCGGCTTCATGGAATTCGAGCGCATCGAAGAGGGCTACAAGCCTGTGCCCGAGCGCATCAAACACTACAAGGAATTTGTCATCGGCCTGAGCCCCGAGCAGGCCAAAATCCAAAGTGCGCGCTGCATGGACTGCGGCACGCCGTTTTGCAACAGCGGTTGTCCGGTAAACAACATTATTCCGGATTTCAACGATCTGGTGTTCAACAATGACTGGCAGAACGCTTTGACGGTTTTGCACAGCACCAATAACTTTCCCGAGTTCACTGGCCGCATCTGCCCGGCGCCTTGCGAAGCCGCGTGTACCTTGAATGTGAACGACGACGCGGTCGGCATCAAATCGATTGAACACGCCATCATCGATCGCGGCTGGGCTGAGGGCTGGGTCAAAGCTGTGCCCGCCAAGAAAAAGTCTGGCAAGAAAGTCGCGGTCGTCGGCTCCGGTCCTGCCGGTCTGGCTGCCGCCCAGCAACTCGCGCGCGCCGGTTATGCGGTCACCGTGTTTGAAAAAAACGACCGTGTCGGCGGCTTGCTGCGTTACGGCATCCCTGACTTCAAAATGGAAAAGTCGCACATCGACCGCCGCGTGGAACAAATGCAGGCCGAAGGCGTGCTGTTCAAAACCGGCGTGCTCGTCGGTGCCTGGCCCGAAGACAGCAAGGTCACCAACTGGGCCAAAGAGACGGTCAGTGCGGATCAGCTGAAAAAAGAATTTGACGCGGTGCTGCTCACTGGCGGTTCCGAGCAGTCGCGCGACTTGCCGGTGCCCGGGCGTGATCTGGACGGCGTGCATTTCGCCATGGAATTTTTACCGCAGCAAAACAAAGTCAATGCGGGCGACAGCTTCAAAGGACAGTTGCGGGCTGACGGCAAGCACGTCATCGTCATAGGCGGCGGCGACACCGGCTCCGATTGCGTCGGCACCTCGAACCGCCACGGCGCGACCCAAGTGACCCAGTTTGAAGTTATGCCGCAACCGCCCGAACACGAGGACAAACCGCTGGTCTGGCCGTACTGGCCGCTCAAGCTTCGCACCAGTTCCAGCCACGAAGAAGGCTGTGAACGCGAGTTCGCTATTTCCACCAAGGAATTCATCGGTGAAAAAGGCCGGCTCACCGGTTTGAAAACCGTCCAGGTCGAAATGAAGGACGGCAAACTGACCGAAGTGCCCGGCACCGAACACATACACAAAGCCGATCTGGTGCTGCTGGCCATGGGCTTTGTCAACCCGGTCGTTACGGTGCTTGACGCCTTCGGCGTCGACAAGGACGCGCGCGGCAACGCCAAAGCCCACACCGAAGAAGGCAGCGGCTATATCACCAATGTGCCCAAGGTGTTTGCTGCCGGCGATATGCGCCGTGGCCAGTCGCTGGTGGTCTGGGCCATCCGTGAAGGCAGACAAGCGGCGCGCACCATCGACCAGTTTCTGATGGGCGAGAGCGAATTGCCGCGTTAACTCTCAGAGTTTGTACCCCGACAGAGAGGCGATGCCGTATTGCAGACTGACCGGTGGCTTATAGAATGCGCTTTAAGGTCTGAGTTCACATTAAGGTGATTTTTTGAATGGCTTCTGTTGATGCCCCGCTTGTCGTTTTGAAAGATATCCATTTCGGATATGGCGAGCGACCTGTGCTTGAAGGCGTCAGCCTGCAAGTGCCGCGCGGCAAAGTGACGGCCCTGATGGGGGCTTCCGGCGGCGGCAAAACCACGGTGTTGCGTTTGATCGGCGGCCAGTACACCGCGCAATCCGGCCAATTGCTGTTCGACGGGCAGAATGTGTCCGCCCTTGACCGTGCCGGTTTGTACCTGGCCCGGCGTCGCATGGGCATGTTGTTCCAGTTCGGCGCCTTGTTCACCGACATGAATGTGTTCGACAACGTCGCTTTTCCTCTGCGCGAACACACCGCATTACCGCCGTCCATGGTGCGCGACATTGTCTTGATGAAATTACAGGCGGTCGGCTTGCGCGGCGCGCGCGATCTCTATCCCTCAGAGATATCCGGCGGCATGGCCAGGCGCGTGGCGCTGGCCCGGACCATGGCTTTGGACCCCGAATTGATGATGTACGACGAGCCCTTTGCCGGCCTGGATCCTATTTCGCTGGGCACCGCAGCGCGGTTGATCCGCCAACTCAATGACACGCTGGCCTTGACCACCATCGTGGTGTCGCACGATCTGGAGGAAACTTTCCGCATCGCCGACCAGGTCATTGTTCTTGCAAACGGCTGTATCGTGGCCCAGGGAACGCCGGAAGAAGTCCGGCACAGCACCGATCCTCTGGTCCACCAGTTTGTCAGCGCTGCACCCGACGGCCCGGTCAGGTTTCATTACCCGGCCACAGACGCTGCCACCGACTTCGGTATCCGGCGAGGGCGGGCATGAGACATTGGCTGGCCGGCATCGGCGCCTGGACCCGTGAAACCTTGGCTGATATAGGCCAGGGGGCGATCTTGTTTGTCCGCTTGATGTTGATGGCGCCGGCCTGTCTGCGCCGCTTCGGTCTGGTACGCGACCAAATGCACTTTCTGGGCAATTACTCGCTGGCGATCATTTCCATATCCGGCCTGTTTGTCGGCTTTGTGCTGGCTTTGCAGGGATACAACACCTTGCAACGTTTCGGCTCTGCGTCTGCCCTGGGTCTGCTGGTGGCGCTCAGTCTGGTGCGCGAACTCGGACCGGTAGTCTCCGCTTTGCTGTTCACCGGTCGCGCCGGCACCTCTTTAACCGCAGAAATCGGTCTGATGAAAGCCGGAGAGCAGCTCAGCGCCATGGAAATGATGGCCATTGACCCGGTCCGCCGTATTCTGGCGCCCCGCTTCTGGGCCGCTGTGCTGGTGATGCCTATTCTGGGAACGATTTTCAGCACAGTCGGCATCCTGGGCGGCTGGCTGGTCGGTGTCGTCATGATCGGTGTTGATGCCGGTTCGTTTTGGGGTCAAATGCAGGATGGTGTCGATGTCTGGTCGGATGTCGGCAACGGTTTCATCAAAACCGTGGTCTTCGGTTTCACTGTCAGCTTTATCGCCTTGCGCCAGGGTTTTGAGGCCCAGGCGACACCTGAAGGGGTGGCCCGTGCCACCACCCGAACCGTTGTGATGGCTTCGCTGTCGGTGCTAGGACTCGACTTTGTGTTAACTGCACTGATGTTCAGGCTTTGAAAAAGGATTCGTGAAAATGCAACGCTCGAATACCGATATCTGGGTGGGAATGCTGGTTTTGCTGGGCGCCGCCGCGCTGCTGTTCCTGGCCATGCAGTCAGCCAATCTTTTATCCATCAGCTGGCAGAAAACCTATTCTGTGTACGCTTACTTTGACAACATCGGCGGCTTGAAAAAACAGGCGGCCATCAAAAGTGCCGGTGTGGTCGTCGGGCGGGTGCAGGACATTCGCTTTGATGATAAAAATTACCAGGCCAAGGTCGAACTGGCCCTGGATGTGCAGTACCAGTTTCCCAAGGACAGTTCCTTGAAGATTCTCACCAGCGGCTTGTTGGGGGAACAGTACATCGGCATAGAAGCCGGATCTGACACGGCTAACCTGGCCCAGGGTGACAAAGTGCAGTCCACCCAGTCGGCTGTTGTTCTGGAAAACCTCATCAGCCGTTTTCTCTACAACAAGGCGGCTGATGCCCCGAGTACACCAGGTAGCCAGTGACCATTCCATTCAAAAAGACCGGCGTCAGCGGCTGCTATCTGGCGCTGCTGACGGCTGCCGTGCTGACGGCTTGCGCCATCGACCCTGCGGCGAATCCGCAAGACCCTTATGAGTCCACCAACAGAAGTATCTACGAGTTCAACGAGCAGGTTGATGCCAAGCTGGTCTGGCCGGTGGCTGTCAGCTACCAGAAAAATGTCCCTGAGCCGGTGCAAACCGGGATGGGTAATTTTTTTGGTAATTTGAAAGACATCTGGTCCACCCTGAACAACGCTTTGCAGGCCAGGCCCATGGACACGGTGGAAACCGGCCTGCGGGTAGCAGTCAACACTGTCTTCGGTATTTACGGGATCTTCGATGTCGCCACCTGGGCCGGTTTGCAGCGCCACACTGCCGATTTCGGCGAGACCCTGGGTGTATGGGGTGTGCCTTCCGGCCCTTATCTGGTGCTGCCTTTGCTGGGGCCGTCCACAGCGCGTGACACGGTAGGCTGGACTTTTGATAACTATTACAACTTGTGGAACGGGGTAGACCCGATCGGTTTGCGCTACAGCGGTACAGCTGTACGGGTGGTGCACACACGTGCCGGTTACCTGGACATGGACACCAGTTTGAATGAAGTCGCGCTGGACAAATACAGCTTCCTGCGCGACGCCTATTTGCAGCGCCGCAACCCCAAGGGCTGGAGACGCAATCTGCCTGCCGACATGCAGGGGAACGACGGTTCTGATGGCTCCGACGGTTCAGAGCGGTTTGACGGTGAGAGCAGTTCAGAGAGCGTCAACCCCAAGGCTGATCCGGTGGCCGCCACTGTCGCCTCGGCGGATGAGGTGCCTGTGGTCATTGAAGGCCCGCCGGTGACTTATGAACGTTCAGACCCGCAGGGAAACAATCAAGCAGACAAACCGGAAAATGACCAATAATAGGCTTATCGTATGTATTTAACTCCGGTGGCCATCCAATGACTTTACGTTTCATGCCCTTATCTGTTTTTTTAAGCGCTTTGCTTGCCGGCCTGCTGTTGTGGCTGAGCATGGCCCCGGCCGTCAGCGCCGAACAGGCACCGGACCAGTTCATTCAAACCATGTCCAATGACATTCTTGACTTGGTGCGCAAAGACCCCGCGCTCAAGGCCGGGGATTTGCAGAAAATCGGCGTTTTGGTGGATACCAAGCTGTTGACGCATGTGAATTTCCAGCGCATGACTGCTGCTGCCGTCGGCCCGGCCTGGCGTCAGGCCACACCCGAGCAGCAAAAGCGCTTGCAGGACGAATTCAAAATGCTGTTGATGCGCAGTTATTCAGGCGCTTTTTCTCAAGTCAAGGACCATCACAGCATTGCCGTCAAACCCCAGCGAGGCACAGTCACCGACAACGAAGTCGTGGTGCGCACAGAAATCCGTGGCGGTTCTGAACCTATGTCGCTGGACTACCGTCTGGAAAAAAGCCCTTACTCCGATTCAGGCTGGCGCATTTACAACTTCAATATCCTGGGCATCTGGATGGTCGACAACTACCGTACACAGTTTTCCCAGGAAATCAATGCCAAGGGCATCGACGGTTTGATCGCCACCCTGATCGAACGCAACAAATTGAACAATCGCAAATGACACATCCAGCTGACATGGCGCTGCCGGCCGTGCTGACCCAGGCGCAGGCCACTGCTGTCGCAGCACAACTTGAGCAAGCCATCAGCCTGCATTCAGGCGGCTTTGTGCTGGATGCCAGCGCCTTGCAGCAATTCGACTCTTCCGCGCTGGCGGTGTTGCTTACCGGCTTGCGCGCCTCGTCGGCCAAGGGCATTCACCTTGATGTACGGGGCTTGCCTGCACGGGCGCAGCAACTCGCTCAGGTCTACGGTTTATCCGGTTTGCTGCAAGTGCCGGCTGATTCATCATTGCCCGTCTGATCCCTGCATCCGGCGAGCCGCAGCGCAAGCCTTAGAATGGCCAGCTTGACATGGCTGCCATATCCTTTCAATCTGTCTCCAAAACTTTCACCAATGCACTTGGCACGTTCATCGCATTGGATCAGGTGTCTTTTGACATTCAGGCCGGGGAGTTTTTCGGTCTGCTCGGCCCCAATGGCGCCGGGAAAACCACCCTCATCAGCATATTGGCCGGATTATTGAAGTCCAGCAGCGGCACCATCCGTGTTCACGACCTGGACGTGCAAACCCGGGCGCTGCAGGTGCGCAAGCTGCTCGGCGTGGTGCCGCAGGAGCTGGTGTTTGATCCCTTTTTCACTGTGCGCGAAGCCCTGAGGTTTCAATCCGGCTATTTCGGCGTCACCGGCAACGATGTCTGGCTCGACGAGTTGCTGGAAAACCTCGGACTGGCTGACAAGGCCAACCACAATATGCGTCAGCTTTCAGGCGGCATGAAACGGCGGGTGCTGGTCGCGCAAGCGCTGGCGCACAAACCGCCGGTCATCGTGCTTGACGAACCCACCGCCGGTGTTGATGTGGAATTGCGACAGACCTTGTGGCAATTCATCGCCCGCCTGAACCGCGAAGGCCATACGGTGCTGCTGACCACGCATTACCTGGAAGAAGCCGAAGCCCTGTGTTCGCGCATCGCCATGCTGAAACTGGGCAAGGTGGTGGCTTTGGACAACACCAGCACCTTGTTGAAAAACGCTTCCAGCAATGTGCTGCGCTTCAAACTCGACGCGCAACTGCCGCCTGAACTCGCTGCACAAGCCCGCGTCACCGGACGCATTGTGCAGTTTCCGGCCAATGACGCGGCGCAAATCGAGCATTACCTGGCAGCAGTGCGCAATGCCGGTTTGATTGCCGAAGACGTGGAGATCCGCAAAGCCGATCTTGAAGACGTGTTTCTGGACGTCATGGGGGCTGCGGCATGACCGGCTGGCGCGCGCTCTTTTACAAGGAAGTGCTGCGCTTTTGGAAAGTCAGCGCGCAAACCATTGCCGCGCCGGTACTGACTGCGTTGTTGTACATGCTGATCTTCGGCCACTTGTTAGAAGGCCGGGTCACGGTGTATGACAGCGTCGGTTACACCTCTTTTCTGGTGCCCGGCCTGGTGATGATGAGCGTGCTGCAAAACGCGTTTGCCAACAGCTCGTCTTCCATGGTGCAAAGCAAGATGATGGGCAACCTGGTGTTCATTCTGTTGACACCGCTGGGCCACTGGAGCTGGTTCGCCGCCTATGTGCTGGCGGCGGTGGTGCGCGGTTTTGCGGTGGGCCTGGGGGTGCTGCTGGTCACCATGTGGTTCGCGCCGCTGAGTGCGGTGGCGCCGCTGTGGATTCTGGTGTTTGCGCTGCTGGGTGCGTCCATGCTCGGCACGCTGGGTTTGATCGCCGGTTTGTGGGCCGACAAGTTTGATCAGATGTCTTCGTTCCAGAACTTCCTGATCACGCCCATGACCTTTTTGAGCGGCGTGTTTTATTCCATCCATTCGCTGCCGCCGTTCTGGCAGCAGATCAGCCATTGCAACCCGTTCTTCTATATGATCGACGGTTTCCGCTATGGCTTTTTCGGGGTCAGCGATGTCTCGCCCTGGACCAGTCTGGCACTGGTCGGCGGTGCCAATCTGCTGGTGGCTGCCATCGCGCTGCATTTGCTGCGCACAGGTTACAAAATCCGGGGGTGATGCATGAATGCTAAACACATCGAACAGATGATTGCCGCCGGCTTGCCGTGTGAGCACGTGCATATCGAAGGCGATGGCCGCCATTGGTTCGGCACCATTGGTTCGGCGCGTTTTGAAGGCCTGCGACTGATACAGCGTCATCAACTCGTGTACGGCACGCTGGGCGACAAGATGGCGAATGACGAAGTGCATGCGCTGTCCATGAAAACCTGCACCCCTGCTGAATGGAAGGCGCAGGCCTGAGGGCCGCTGTCACGCACACATGGACAAATTACTGATTCGCGGTGGCCGCCAGTTGCACGGCGAGGTGTCGATTGCCGGCGCCAAAAACGCGGCCCTGCCCGAACTCTGCGCTGCGCTTCTCAGCGCAGACACGGTCACGCTGACCAATGTGCCACAGTTGCAGGACGTCAGCACCATGCTCAAGCTGATCCGCCATATGGGTGTGAGCGCCGAGCGCCAGGACAATGGCGACATGGTGTTGAACGCAGGCGGTTTACACACGCCCGAAGCCCCTTATGAGCTGGTGAAAACCATGCGCGCTTCGGTGCTGGCGCTGGGCCCCTTGCTGGCTCGTTTGGGTCACGCCAAGGTCTCCTTGCCGGGCGGTTGCGCCATCGGCACGCGGCCGGTGGATCAGCACATCAAGGGCTTGCAGGCTATGGGCGCGGTCATCGATGTGGAACACGGTTACATGGTGGCGCGCCTCAAACCCGGGCTCACGCGGCTCAAGGGCGCGCGCATTGCCACTGACATGGTGACTGTCACCGGCACCGAAAATTTGTTGATGGCTGCCTGCCTGGCCGACGGCGAAACCGTGCTGGAAAACGCCGCACAGGAACCCGAAATTCCGGACCTGGCCGAATTGCTGATTGCCATGGGTGCACGCATCAGCGGGCACGGCAGCAGCCGTATCCTGATTCAAGGTGTGCAGACTTTGCACGGTGCCAGTCACCAGGTGGTGGCTGATCGCATTGAAGCCGGTACGTTTTTGTGTGCCGTGGCAGCTGCCAGCGGTGACGCGGTGTTGCGCCATGCACGCGGCGATCACCTGGAAGCGGTCATCGACAAACTGCGCGACGCCGGTGTGCACATCGAGGCGCTGGACGGCGGCCTGCGGGTGCGTTCAACAGCACCTGCGCATGCGCATCTGAAGGCGCAAAGTTTCCGCACCACCGAATACCCCGGTTTCCCGACCGACATGCAAGCGCAGTTCATGGTGCTCAACACGGTCGCGCAGGGCAGTGCCACAGTGACCGAAACCATTTTTGAAAACCGCTTCATGCATGTGAATGAACTCCTGCGCCTGGGCGCACACATCAACATCGACGGCAAGGTGGCCATGGTTGAAGGCGTGCCGCAGTTGTCAGGCGCCACCGTCATGGCCACCGATCTGCGCGCCTCGGCCAGCCTGGTGATTGCCGGCCTGGTGGCTTCAGGCGACACCGTGGTCGACAGGATTTACCATCTGGACCGCGGCTACGATCACATGGAAGACAAACTACGCGCCCTGGGCGCTGACATCGAAAGAATCCGATGAGCATCACGCTGGCGCTGTCCAAGGGACGCATATTTGACGAAACCCTGCCGCTGTTGCAGGCAGCAGGCATCACGGTCCTGGAAGACCCGGAGAAGTCGCGCAAGCTGATTTTGCCGACCAACCGTGATGACTTGAGTGTGGTGCTGGTGCGTGCCTCTGATGTACCCACTTATGTGGAATACGGTGGTGCCGACATCGGCGTGGCCGGTCTGGACACCTTGATCGAACACGGCAGCGCCGGTTTGTACCAACCGCTGGATTTGCAGATTGCGCGTTGCCGCATGAGCGTGGCCGTGCCCCGGGGTTTTGATTACGATGCGGCGGTCAAGCAAGGTGCGCGCCTGCGTGTGGCCACCAAGTATGTGGCGATTGCGCGTGACTTTTTCGCCGCCAAAGGCGTGCACGTCGACCTGGTCAAGCTCTACGGCAGTATGGAGCTGGCCCCGCTCACCGGCATGGCAGACGCTATTGTCGATCTGGTGTCTACCGGCAGCACGCTCAATGCCAACCACTTGATTGAGGTCGAACGCATCATGGACATCAGTTCACGGCTGGTGGTGAATCAGGCTTCGCTGAAACTCAAAACCGCTGCCATCAGGCAGTTGATCGATGCCTTTGACCGTGCCACAGCGGCACGTGCCAAGGCTTGAGCCTCATGAACGCCCGCCCTTTGTGCCTGTCCACTACCCAGGCTGATTTTGAAACGCTTTTTCAACAACGCCTGCACTGGTCGGCCGATACCGACGCTGCCATCGAGCAGCGCGTGGCTGCCATCCTGGCTGATGTGAAAGCGCGTGGCGACGCTGCTGTGCTGGACTACACCGCGCGCTTTGACGGTTTGCAGGCCTCGTCCATGGCCGATTTAGAACTGCAGCAAGCCGATTTCAAAGCCGCCTTCGACGGCCTGCCCGAGGCGCAAAAACGCGCTTTGCAGGACGCCGCCGCGCGTATCCGCAGCTACCACGAGGCACAGAAAAAAGCCTGTGGCGAAAGTTGGCAGTACCGCGACGCCGACGGCAGTTTGCTCGGGCAGAAAGTCACGCCGCTGGAGCGCGCCGGTATTTACGTGCCCGGCGGCAAAGCGGCCTACCCGTCCAGCTTGTTGATGAACGCCATCCCCGCGTATGTGGCTGGGGTTGGAGAAATCATCATGGTGGTGCCGACCCCGGTGCGCGGCAGCGTGGCCACCGGCGGCGCCCCCGGCAGCGGCAGCACGGCCGCGCGCGGCGAGCGCAACGAACTGGTGCTGGCAGCGGCCTATGTGGCCGGCGTCAGCCGCGCCTTCACCATCGGCGGCGCACAGGCTGTGGCCGCACTGGCCTACGGCACGGCGTCAGTGGCGCGTGTGGATAAAATCACCGGCCCGGGCAACGCCTATGTGGCAGCCGCCAAGCGGCGCGTGTTCGGCACGGTCGGCATAGACATGATCGCCGGGCCGTCAGAAATACTGGTGCTGGCCGACGGCAGCACGCCGCCCGATTGGGTGGCCATGGATTTGTTCAGCCAGGCCGAACACGACGAACTCGCGCAAAGCATATTGCTTTGCCCGGACGCGGCCTACATAGCCGCGGTGCAGGCGTCGATCGACAAACTGCTGCCCGAGATGCCCCGGCGCGACATCATCGCTGCCTCGCTCAACGGGCGCGGCGCCCTGATACACACGCGCAGCATGCAAGAGGCCTGCGCCATCAGCAACCGCATCGCGCCCGAGCATCTGGAAGTCAGCAGCAGCGAGCCGCACAGCTGGGAACCATTGCTGATCCACGCCGGCGCTATTTTTCTGGGCGCCTTCACCAGCGAAAGCCTGGGCGACTATTGCGCCGGGCCCAACCATGTGTTGCCCACCTCGGGCACGGCGCGTTTTTCTTCGCCACTGGGGGTGTACGATTTTCAAAAGCGCAGCAGTTTGATTGAAGTCTCCGAGGCCGGCGCGCAGACGCTGGGTCAGACCGCCTCGGTGCTGGCGCACGGCGAGGGTTTGCAAGCGCATGCCAGAGCGGCGGAAATGCGCTTGCGCCGTTCCTGAGTTGTATTTGCCGCCGGCATTGTTGCCACGTGTGCCGGCCTGTTGATCAATGACTGCATGACAGGCTGACCGGCAGTGACTTTCCCCGGTACGCTGTGGCACGCATACCAGTCGCTAAGATGCCTTATCCATGAATCTCAAAGCATCAGAAAAAACACCACAAACCGCTACATACACCGGTGGCCAGCTGTATCAAGGCGTCAATCAGCATGCCGACGGTCAGCAGCGGCAAGCCCAGGTAAACCAGCGCCCACACCAGCGCCATCCAGGTCAGGCGCGGCTCGGGGATGCGTTGGCCCATGACGGTTTGCACCGGGTGGCGGGTAAAGAATTTTTTCCACATACCAGAATGGTAACCAAAACAAGGCTTGCCGCATGAAGGCCGAATGGGGAGCCCTGGACATGGCTGCCTGGGACCAGGCGCACGCCGCCGCCGCGCCGTTGCAGCAGGACTGGGCTTATGGTTCGACCATGGTGTCGATCGGTGCGCGAGTCATGCGCGCGCGCATCGAGGCAGACGGCGTCCCGGTCGCCCTGGCGCAGTTCATCGTGCGCAAATTCGCAAAATATGTGAGCCTGGCGCTGTGCACGCGCGGGCCCTTGTGGCTGCAAGCGCTGAGCCCGGCTGACAAAGCAACTGCCTACAAAGCCTTGCGCAAATCCCTGCCGGTGAGCGGCTTGCGATTGATGATGGTGACGCCGGATGAGTCGCTGGAGACTGACACCGGTTTGCCGTACATCAGGCGCGTGATGTCCGGCTACAGCACGGTCATGCTCGATATTGACAAGCCCATGGAGGCTTTGCGTGCACAACTCGACAAACGCTGGCGGCACCGCCTGGGCGGCGCGGAAAAGTCCGAGCTGAACGTGCAGCGCATGGGCACCAACCCGGGTCAGTACCGCTGGCTGCTGGACGCCGAGATGCAGCAGCGTGTCGATCGTGGCCTGGAAGGCATGCCGCCGGTCTTTTTCGAACGCTATGCCGAATCGCGTAAGCAACCTTCTCTCAATATGTTGAGCATGCGCGCTGATGTCGGTCGCGAGCGGGTCGCCGGCATGATGTTTTTGATCCACGGCCAGGCCGCCACTTACCAGGTTGGCTGGACCTCGGACGCCGGGCGCGATCTGCATGCACACAATCTGATGCTGTGGCGCGCCATCGAGGAATTGCGCGGGCGTGGCGTATGCAGCCTGGACCTGGGCGGCGTCAACACCCAGCGCAGCGCAGGCGTTGCGCGCTTCAAAATGGCCACCGGCGGCACAATTAAAAAGCTGGCCGGCAGCTACCTGTTATGAGCGACATCCGTTTGCAAGTTCAGGACGCCGCGTGTGAGCGCGGCGCCCACCGCCTGTTTGCGCCTGTCAGTTTTGAAATGCTGCCGGGACAGGCCATGCATTTGCAAGGCGACAACGGTGCCGGCAAAACCACGTTGCTACGCAGCCTGTGCGG
>SHXP01000011.1 GCA_009693225.1 Limnohabitans sp.
AGAAGGCAAGGGTGTCGACAGAGCGCTGCTATTGTTGAGCACGGGTTTGGCCGTTACGTCGGTGGCATGGCTGGCGATCAGTTCTTCCAGCGAATCGTGTGCCGGCGGGAGTTTGTGTTCGTCCTTGAGTTTTTCCGCAATCAAAGCTTCCAGCGGATCCATGGCGTGCAAAGGGTATAAATCCAGTACCAGCCGGTGTTGAAAGCTGGCTTGCGCCGCTTGTAAGGGCTCCAGGTTGAACACCTGCGGTTTGACCGGTTGCCGCAAATCCAGCACCAGCCGCACGGTGACCGGCGTGAACTGGCCCACGCGCACGCCGGAGATGTAGGGGTCGTCGCTGCGCACCTTGCCGACCAGTTCGCGCAGTTCGGCATTCAATTCAATGCCATCAATGTCAACCGCCAGCCGCGGCGGCTGGGCTACCAGGGTGTAGCGCGTGACCAGGGCGGTGTCGGACTCGATGGTGACGCGGGTGTAATCATTTGCCGGCCAGACCCGCACGCCCAGTATGGTCGCGCCCCGGGCCAGCTGGGCGCGACCCAGCAACAGCACGAGTGTTCCGGTTTGCAAGAGGGTGCGTCTGTGCATGGTCATGTTCTACGGGTGCGGGAGATCAGCGCAGCGGGCTTTCTCATGCCAGCAGGCTCCTGCCGTTGTCGCTGTGCGCGCTCAGTGTGACTGTGCGGCTGTCGTCAGCGTTGACCTGCAATGCCATTTCCAGATCGGGCTGCGGCAGAAAACCGGCGGCCTTGTACGGCCATTCGCAAATCTTCAAACCGGGTGTTGCAAACATGTCCCTGAACCCAGCGTCTTCCCATTCCTGCGGGTCTTTGAAACGGTAGAAATCAAAATGCCAGATGAACAAGGGCGTGCCCCCGCGCTCGACCTCATACGACTCTACCACTGCATAGGTTGGGCTTTTGATGCGCCCGCTCACACCCAGCGCCTGCAGCAAGTGACGGGTGAAGGTGGTCTTGCCGCTGCCCAGATCGCCGTGCAGGCACAACTGGGCATGGCGCAGATGTACATTGGCCGACAGGCTCAGTGCATAGGCCTGACACGCGTCTTCGTGTGGCCAGTGCAGGGTTTTTACAATCGGCGTTTGGTTCAAAGGAATGATGTGTCCATTCAACAGCAGGGGTTGCCAGAGCAGTTACAGCTTTGGGGGCGGCAACTGGGATTCTCCCAAATTGGCGTGGCCCCGGTGGATTTGTCGCATGCCGAGCCCGGATTGCTGGCCTGGCTGGCCGCCGGGCACCACGGCAGCATGGACTATATGCAACGCCACGGCCTGATGCGCGCACGACCGGCTGAACTGGTGCCCGGCACCTTGAGCGTCATTACCGCTCGCATGGATTACCTGCCTGGAACCATTGCCGCTGCAAGCATACAAAGTGCGACAACACCTGTTGCATTGCCGGACCCTGAAAGCCGCAGTGCGCCTGAGTCTGATACACACAGCTTTGTGCAACACGAACTCGCGCGCTTGCAGCAACCCGGCGAAGCGGTTATTTCTGTGTACGCCAGAGGGCGTGATTACCACAAGGTGATGCGCCAGCGCCTGCAACAACTGGCGCACAAACTGCAAGAGGCGGTCGGATCTGTCGGTCACCGCGTGTTCACCGATTCGGCGCCGGTGCTGGAAGCCGAGTTGGCGGTCAAGAGCGGCCTGGGTTGGCGCGGCAAACATACCCTAGTGTTGCAGCGCGAGGCTGGTTCGTTTTTCTTTCTGGGCGAAATCTTTGTTGACATGGCACTCGCCCCGGGTGAACCCGTCAGCGATCACTGCGGCAGTTGCAGCGCCTGCATCAGCGCCTGCCCGACGCAGGCAATCGTCGCCCCGTACCGATTGGATGCGCGTCGCTGCATTTCCTACCTGACCATAGAACACGACGGGCCCATCCCGCTTGAGCTACGCGCTTTGATGGGCAACCGCATTTACGGCTGCGACGACTGCCAACTGGTGTGTCCGTGGAACAAGTTCGCGCAACGCAGTGCTTTGCCTGACTTTGACGAACGCCACGGTCTGGGCGCGGCGCAACTGGAGCATTTGATCCAATGGGATGAAGCCGTATTTCTGCGCATGACCGAGGGCAGCGCCATACGCCGCATCGGTCATGTGCGATGGTTGCGCAATGTGGCGATCGCCGCCGGCAATGCCTTGCGTTCTGAGAAGGCTTTGCCTGTGCAGGAACAGCAAGCCTTACGCAAGGCTGTGCAAGATTGGTCCGGGCATGCCAGCGAAGTGGTCAGGGAAAGCGTGGCCTGGGCATCTGGGACCGCTTAGCAATGACTGGTTGGTCTTCAGCACGCTATGTCGGGGCGTCTTTAAATAAGGTGTTCTCGCCACGGCGGTTCGGTCGCCGCTCACTGCCGCTGCGCGCCAATGTTCGCGTTGGCCCGCCCGCCATGTCGTCATCCGTTCGCAATTTTTCTCCGACTGCATTTCTCGGTTCTATAAAGAAAAAAGCTACTAGAAAAGCTATCAAACTCAAAACTGATACATCACATCAGGCCGATCCGAGGGGGTGTTTTTTTCGAGCGAAAGCGCAGAAAAAAATCGCACCGGATGGATCGGCCTAAGCGTGACTTAATGACAGCAGGAATGCCAACCCCTCCGGATGGGTCGGCCTTAGCGTGTCTTCACAGCAGCACGGTAGCCAACGGAGTCGGCCAATGCGTGTCTTTAAACCGCCGACCAACCGCGATGCAGCATCGTGAAAGCCAACGTATACAACAGGAACGCAAAGCCGCGTTTGAGTTTGGCCACCGGCAGACGCTGCGCATACCTTGCCCCCATGGGCGCCGTGAATACCGTGCACACGCAAATGATGAAAAAGCCCGGCAGCCAGACAAAACCGAAACTGTGCGGCGGTGTATCCGTGACCGACCAGCCGCTGACCACATAGCCGATGGTATTCGCCAGCGCGATCGGAAAACCCAAAGCCGCACTCGTGCCCAACGCCTGGCGCAAAGGCACGTTACACCAGGTCATGAATGGCACACTGATGAATGCACCACCCGCGCCCACCAGACCGGAAAACATGCCGATCAGACTTCCTACCAGGGATTGACCCAGCGTGCCAGGCATTTGCCGCGAGGGTTTAGGCTTTTTGTCCAGCAGCATTTGCGTAGCGGAAAACGTTGTAAAAAAACTGAACAGCAAAGCCAGTACCGAGCCCTTGATGACAGCGAACAGCCACAGGCTGGACAAGGCACTGCCCAGCACCAGGCCGGGGGCTATGCCTTTGAACAAATCCCAGCGCACCGCGCCTGCTTTGTGGTGAGCGCGGGTGCTGGCCAGCGAGGTGACGACGATGGTCGACATGCCAGTGGCAATCGCCATCTTCACCGTCATGTCCGTCGGTATATCGAGCTGGTGCAGCAAAAAAGTGAGAAATGGAATCATCACCAGCGCACCGCCCACACCCAGCAGTCCCGCCAGAAAACCGGCGAACGAGCCCAGCGCGGCAAGCGCGAACAACAGCAGCGGCCAGTTTGGCATCGGCTTTAAGCCAGACCGAGTTTTTGTGCCATGCCTATGCGTTGCAATTTACCGGTTGCGCCTTTTGGAATTTCCTCCAGCAGCAAAATCTTGCGCGGCACTTTGAAATCGGCCACACGGGTGGCCACATACTCGCGCAATTCTTTTTCAGTGGCAACGATACCTTCGCGCAGCACCACGGCAGCGCCGACTTCTTCACCGAGTTTGTCGTGCGGGATACCGAAGCAAACCACTTGCCCGACGGCAGGATGGTCCATCAGGATTTCATCGATTTCACGCGGGCTGATTTTCTCACCGCCCCGGTTGATGATTTCTTTCAAGCGGCCGGTGATGCTGATGTAACCGTCTGCGTCCATGTTGCCCTGGTCACCGGTGCGGAACCAGCCGTGTGTGAAAGCTTCCGAGTTGGCCTTGTCGTTGTTTTCATAACCAGGTGTGACGTTGGGTCCGCGAATCACGATCTCGCCGGTGTCACCCGCTTTGAGCAAGTGACCGTCTGTGTCCATGATGGCAACCTCAGGACCTGCGGCGATACCGACTGTGCCGGGTTTGCGTTGCGCAGGAGGCAGCGGGTTGCAGGCCATCTGGTGCGCAGCCTCGGTCATGCCGTAGGCTTCAATGACGGGTGCGTGGAACGTGGCTTCCAGTTCGGCCAGCACCTGCGGCGGCAGCGATGAAGACGATGAGCGTATGAAGCGCAAGGGCACACGCGCAATGACGTCCTTGTTGTTTGCAGCGCGCGACAAAATGGCCTGGTGCATGGTGGGCACTGCCGTGTACCAGGTTGGTTTGACTTCGTCCATGTGCGCAAAAAACTTCAGCGCGTTAAAGCCGCCGGTGCAATGCACCTCGCCGCCTTGGGACAGCGGTGCCAAGATCCCGGCGATCAAGCCGTGGATATGGAACAACGGCATGACGTTCAAGCCCCTGTCCTGCGCCGTGAAACGTGTGCTGGCCGCGATGTTTTTCGCGGACGCGCACACATTTCGCTGTGTCAAGGGCACGATCTTCGGCCTTGAGGTGGTGCCGGAGGTGTGCAACACCAGCGCCACATCGTCGGGCAATGCGGTACCAGGATACGCGGGGGTAGCTGTTGCGCGTGCCGTGGTGTCCAAGGTGAATGAACCCGCGCCACGAACAGGCGTGGGGTGCAACACCAGAATGGACACACCGAGTTTGCGTGCTACTTCAATGGAGGGGGACGCGGAACCGGCTTCAACCACCAGTGCCTTGGCATTCAAGTCGTTCAAGTAAAACTCGAACTCGTCGGCCCGGCAAGAGGGATTGAGCGGCCCTGAGGTAGAGCAAGCGGCCACTGTGACGAAAGAAGCGGCCATTTCCGCACCATTGGGCAACACCAGCGCGACGCGGTCGTTGCGGCCTATGCCGACGGCATTCAATGATTGCTGCACATAAGCGGCGAGTTCACGCAAGCCTGAGTAAGTCAAGGCAGCGGCAGTGGAGGCGCTCAGGCAAGTGCCTGAGTCACGGCCTGCGGCCATCCATTCAGTCAAAGTAATCATGTCATTCCTGTGGTGTCAATGAGAGTCCGCGGCCGCTGCGCAGCACCGATTGCTGCAGTAACAAACATAGTTGATGTACGGTTTGCAAGGTGGGTGTTGGCAGTCCGACGATGTGTCCGAGTTCAATCACACTGCCAAGCAGCGCGTCAAGCTCCAGCGCCTTGCCTTGTTCAATGTCCTGCAACATGGATGTCTTGTGCGCGCCGACAGCCTGAGCACCGGCGATGCGTTTCTCTATGCTGATCTTGAACTGAATACCGGTGCGCTCGGCGACTGCCTGCGCCTCTTGCATCATTTGGGTGACCAGATCGCGCGACGGGCCGAAGCCTGCGATGTCTTCCAGCGTGGCGTGCGTGAGCGCAGACACCGGGTTGAAGCTGAGGTTGCCCCACAGCTTGACCCAGAGTTCGCTGCGTATGTCGTTGGACACCGGTGTTTTAAAACCCGCACTTATCATGGCTTGCGCGAGTTGCGCCACGCGTTCGGATTTTTCACCGTCCGGTTCACCCAGTGTGAAGCGGTTGCCTTCGATCAAGCGGACCACGCCGGGGGCGATCAATTTGGCCGCCGGGTAAACAGCCGCGCCGATGATGCGCTGCGGTTTCAACAGTTGCCACAACTGACCCTGCGGGTCCAGCGTACTCAGTTGGTGGCCGTTGAATTCACCGGGCAGTTGATGGAAATACCACCAGGGCAAGCCGTTTTGCATGGTGACGATGCAACTGTCGTCGTGGCACAAAGCCGCAATGTCGGCGGCAACGGCGGCGACCTGGTGCGATTTGAGTGTGACCAGCACATAGTCGTAGGTGGCTGCGCTGGCGATGTCACAGGCTTTGACACCACGCGCGTGCAATTCGCTGCCGTCGTCTGTCAACAGCTTCATGCCGTGTTGTGCAATCGCCTGCAAATTGGCGCCGCGCGCAATGAAAGTGATATCGTGACCGGCGAGCGCCAGTTTGACGCCGAGGTAGCCGCCGATGGCACCCGCTCCGACGATGGCGATGCGCAGACTCATAAGTAGGTGGGGGGAAGTAAAAGGTTAGGCATGAAAAAAGGTGTCTGCAAGGTTCCACCGGGCTGTCATCCTGAACAAAAGGTTCAGGTGGGCGAGGTCAGTAAGGAGTTGGGTTCATCTTCGCGAGATGATCACGCTCACCAAACGATGTTCCAAGCCCGGGGCTCCATAGAGCATTGGTTCAAGAAATATAAACCCGGCAGACTTGCAGACTAGGCCATTGTAGGAGCATGTTTCACAAAAGATGACCGTCCTGGCCCAAAGCCGAGTCCAGGCGGTGTAATAGGTTGTTCAAATTGTGGCTGGAACTGCCGGGTTCTGCGGGGGCGGCAGAAAAATCCGAGAGCTCAAACGCCAGATTGAGTGCGGCCAATACAGCGATACGGTCACGCGCCTTGATTTTGCCGGCGTCGCGGATGCTGCACATGGCGGTATCGACTTTGCGCACAGCGCTGTGAAAACGCTCTTCAGCGCCTGCGGGACAGGCCAGCAGGTAGCTCTGTCCCATGATTTGTACTTCGATCTGGCTCATGCACCATCCTTGATGTCCTGCGGCAGGCGGTCAAGCAGACCGTCGATGCGGCTGCGCGCCGCTTGCAAACGTGATTTGAGCGAGTCGCGTTCGTGGGTCAGCGTTTCGACCTGGGTCACCAGCAATTCGTTGGTGCGTTTGAGTTCTTCGTAACGTACGAGCAAATGTTCAACGCGTTCGAGTACGGCATCAAGTGGGTTGTTTTCAGACATGTCGAGCATTTTACGGGTGCGCTTGCCGCTTGTGGCTAGAATGACCTCGTTGGTGCTCGCGATGTGGTTCACACACCGCAGTTCAACGGGAAGCAGAAGTGTTCTTCCAGCCAAGTACATCTTTTCGGTACATGCGTTCGGTGGAGCACCAGCCTGCGCTGCCCCCGCAACGGTCAAGCGAACGAAACACTTCACGGTGTTTCCGCCCTGTCCCACATAGCCACTGTAAGCCTTGAACAAGCTTTCGGGAAGGCGGACGGAGTTGTTTTCGCCAGCCCGGATACCGGCCAACAAAGTGGAGTCGCGCCTGGCGTGACTTCGTTACGTCCATGCACTGTCGGGGAAGGCAGTGAGGGCTTTTTTGCTGGTAATTAAACATGTTTTCTCTCAAGCTTTATTCCAAGGCATTTATTTACTTTTTTGCGTTCGTTTCTCTATGCACACCAGTTTGTGCTCAGGAGCAAGAACTTAATCCAGTAGTAGTAACTGATTCGTTCAATGAGTTGCACCTATCGGATTTTTTGTCCTCGATCTCGGTTATCAATCGCCAACAGATAGAAAAATCCCAGTCAGCAACCCTGGCCGATTTGCTGCTAGGAGAAGCAGGCATAGAGTTTGGACGCAACGGCGGCATAGGCGCCACCTCATCGTTCTTTTTGCGTGGTCAGGACAGCAAGAATGTGGCTGTTTATATCGATGGTGTACGTACCCCGGTTGACCAAATCGGATCTTTGCAAATCACCGATTTTCCACTGGCACAAATTGAAAAAATTGAAATTCTCAGAGGCAACGCATCTGCACTTTACGGAGACTCTGCCATCGGCGGTGTGATCAATATATTTACCAGGCAAGGAATCGGCAAACCTGCGCCATATGGAAGTGTGACTTCGGGGGGCTATGGATTGATAGATGTGAACACGGGCTATGGCGGGGTCGTGGACGATATTAAATTTAATTTTCAAGCCGGGAATTTGAGTTCAACCGGTTTTTCAGCTATGAACACGACCCAGAAAAAACTGGCCAATTCTGACAACGACAGGTATGTCTCTAATTACTTTTCTATGCATCTGGAAAAAACCATCGCGACAGACACTGCTTTGGGAATCAGAGAAAATCACAGTTATTCTGATAATTCATACGATTACGCAACTTCTTTCAACCATCCGTTAACAACGGATACGCACAACCAAACCAAGACCAGCAAGCTGTTTGTTTTATATCTCCAAACGATGGTGAATCCGGATTGGAAATCCAGGGTGGATGTATCCAGCAGCAAAATCGAATATGAAGATTTTTTGAATGGCTCGCGAAACATCAGTTACAACGGATTCGGATTGAATGAAGGACAACAAAAAAGCCTGAGGTGGTTCAATACCTATGCGGTCAATGACAAGACGGTGTTGAATTTTGGTGTGTACTACAGCGAGGATGAACAGGTATTCACCGGCACAAACGGTGATTCTTATTCAACGAAGCGTTTTTCACGCGGCTATTTCACAGGCATTAACCGCAGCATGGGGAATTGGTCGCTGCAAACCAACTTGCGTCAGGATGTGATGGATATTGCCAACACTGACGCAAGCTCTGTTTTGACCAGTATTGCGCCAACTTCCACATCCGGATTGCTGGGCGTGGGTTATGCAATCAATCCGCAGTGGAAGCTGACGACTTCAATTTCCAACGGATTTAGCGCTCCCTCCGCTTATGATGTATCGCAAAACACCAAGCTGTCATCGGAGAAATTTTTGTCAAAAGAGGTCAGTCTGAATTATTTGAACGGCACTCAATTGTTCCGAACGGTAGTGTTTGAAATGACCACGCAAAATTCCATTCTTTATGACGACAATGGTGTGGCTTCAAACACGTATTCGACAGAAAACAAGGGTATTGAAACAAGCGCGCAGACAGAGTGGGCAAGCTATCGCGTCAAAGCCTCTCTTGTATTTCAAAATCCCAGAAGCGTGACTTACGATGAAGCACTGGCGCGTCGTGCCAAGCGCTATGGCAGTCTGGATCTGAGCAGGGCTGCCGGGGAATACGAGTTTGGCACCCGAGTATCAGCAGCAGGAGAGCGCAAGGACAGTCATTTCAGTGACGATATGTTGAGTGCTTATGCTTTGTTGTCGCTTTATGCGTCCAAAAAGATAGACAAGGACTGGACGGCAAGGCTCAAGATTGATAATGTGTTTGATAAAGATTACCAACTCGCATACGGCTACAACACACCTGGCAGAACAGCGAGTGCCGCCCTCGTCTACCAACCTAAGTAGTTTGACCCATGCCATTGAAACCGCAACGCATCATCTGTATGACCGAGGAGACCACCGAGTGGTTGTACCTGCTCGGCCAGTCGCATCGCATCGCGGGCATCTCGGGCTACACGGTGAGACCCAAAATCGCGCGTGCTGAAAAGCCGCGCGTCAGCGCCTTCACCAGCGCAAAGATTGACAAGATCCTAGCGCTGCAACCCGATTGCGTGTTTGGTTTCTCCGATTTGCAGGCGGATATTGCGGCGACCCTGATCCGTCACGGCGTGCAGGTGACGGTGTTCAATCAGCGCAGTGTCGATGAGATTTTCAGCATGCTTTACCAGGTGGCGGCCATGGTGGGCGAGGTCGAGCAGGGCTTGCTTCGTATTCAGCAGATGCAGTCGCACCTGCATACCATACAGGCGGCGGCCAAGGCTTTGCCGCGCCGCCCGCGCGTTTATTTTGAAGAGTGGGACGAGCCGCCGATCAGTGCGATACGCTGGGTGTCTGAATTGACGGGCATCGCAGGCGGCAACGATTGCTTTCCCGAACTGGGGCAACAGTCGCTGGGCAAAAACCGCATCATTGCCGATCCGCTGGAGATTGTGCGTAGACAGCCCGACATCATCATCGGTTCTTGGTGCGGTAAGAAATTCCGCCCGCAACTCGTTGCTGCACGCCCCGGTTGGCAGGATGTCCCTGCCGTGAAAAACGGGCAATTGTTTGAAATCAAATCGGCAGATATCTTACAGCCGGGTCCGGCGGCTTTGACTGACGGAGTCGATCAGTTGCACCGCATCATTTTGCAGTGGGCTTTACGCCATGCCTAAGCTGATGCTGATCTTGCTGCTGCTGTGGCAAAGCGCGGCTGCTTTGACTGTCATCGACGACAGGCAACAGCAGGTGACGCTGAACGCATCGCCGCAGCGCATCATCACCTTGCTGCCGTCGCTGGCTGAAACCGTGTGTGAGCTCGGTGCGTGTGAGCGGCTGGTCGCAACCGACAATTACGCGGACTGGCCGGCTTCTGTCAAAGCCTTGCCCAAGCTCGGCGGTCTGTACGACGCATCTGTTGAAGCCATCGTCAGACTCCAGCCCGATTTCGTGCTGGTCGGCAAATCGACCCGCATCATCGGCCGGCTGGAATCGCTGGGCATCAAGGTGGTGGTGCTGGAAACGCAATCGCTCGCAGATGTGCAGCGCAGCATGCACACCATCGCGCAGGTATTGCAATTGCCGCAGCCGCAGGCAGCCGCAGACCGCTTGTGGCAGCAGGCCGTGCTGGCAATCGATCAGGCCGCGAAAAAAATTCCTGCTGCTGCGCAAGGCGCCAGCTTTTATTTTGAGGCCAGCACCGGCGGTTATGCCGCCGGTGAAGCGTCTTTCATCGGCGGCGTCATGCAGCGCCTGGGCTTGCGCAATACCGTCACTGCCGCCATGGGCGCGTTCCCCCAGGTCAACCCCGAGTTTGTGGTGCGTGCTTCGCCGCAATGGGTGTTTCTCGCTGAGCCTTCTGCCGTCGCCTTGCACAAGCGTCCGGGCTGGTCCGCCATGGCAGCGGTCAAGGCCGGACGTGTCTGCGCTTTCAATGCAGCGCAAGGCCATGTGCTGGTGCGCCCCGGTCCGCGCATAGGAGAAGCCGCTAACATTCTGGTCAAGTGTTTACAAAAAGTGGCGACACCATGAAAACGCCGCCGCATCACTCTTACACCTTGGCGCTGGTGCTGTGCGGGCTGACGCTGGTGTTGTGGCTGCTCGGTCTGAGTGCCGGCAGCCGGGGCTTTGAAACGGACTTGGGGTGGAGCAATCCTATTATTCAAGACATCAGACTGCCGCGCACGCTGGGGGCCTGGCTGGCCGGTGCGCTGCTGGGTCTGGCCGGCGCGCTGGCACAAGGCTTGTTTCGCAATCCGCTGGCCGACCCGTACCTGCTGGGCAGTGCGTCGGGGGCGGCGCTCGGCGTGGCCCTGACCTTGGCCTTGGGCGCCTGGGGCGGTGCGCAATTGCCGGTGGATATTCAATGGGTGGGGCCCTGGGTCTGGCGTCTGGGTTTGACCGGTGCGGCCTTTGCCGGGGCCTGGGGTGCGGTCTTGCTGACCTTGCTGCTGGCGAGCGGCGTGCAACACACTTTGCGCCTGCTGCTGGCCGGCGTGGTGGTCGGCGTGGTGCTGGGTGCGCTCACCTCTTTGCTCAGTGCCACACAGCCGCAGTTGTTACCGGCCATGCAATCGTTTTTGCTGGGCAATACCGGCATGGTCAACGGCTCGTCCTGCCTGTTGATGGCAGCCGTTCTTGTACTGTGCTGGCTGACGGCGTGTCGCTTGAGCCCCTTGCTCGACGGCTTGACCCTGGGTGAAGACACGGCCAGAAGCCTGGGGCTGCCTGTGGCATCCTTGCGCATGTTGCTGCTCGCGGTGATGGCCTTGTGTACCGCCACCGCAGTCGCACAGACCGGGTTGATCGCCTTTGTCGGTCTGGTGGCGCCGCATCTGGTGCGCTCGCGCGTGCGTGTGCGTTTTGCGATGTCTTCTCTGTTGTCCACCTTGACCGGCGGGGTGCTGCTGTGTCTGGCCGATATTCTGGCGCGTACCGTGATGGCGCCGCGGGAACTGCCGGTCGGTGTCCTGACAGCCGTCATGGGCGGCGCTTACCTGATGTGGCGTTTGCGTTCGCACATTTCGCATGAAAGCGAGCACGCATGAGTCATCCCAAGGCATTGCAGGCCAGACAGCTCAGTGCCCGGCATGGCCGGCACCAGGTGCTGCATGCGGTGAACGTAGACTTTGAGGCAGGGCGATGGACTTGCATCGTCGGGCCCAACGGAGCGGGCAAAACCAGCTTGCTCAAAGTACTGGCGGGTTTGATGGATAGCGATGGCGAGGTCTTGTTGCTGGACAAGCCCTTGGGCACGTACAGCCCGCGTGTACGCGCGCAGCAGCTGGCCTGGCTGGGGCAGCATGACAACGCAGGCGACGACTTGTCGGTGTATGACGTCGTCATGCTCGGGCGTTTGCCGCACCGGCAATGGTGGAACGGTGCCGGCGCGCAAGACCGCGCTGTGGTTGAGCAATGTCTCGATGACCTGCAACTGAGCGAATGGCGCAACCGCAGTCTGGGCAGCTTGTCCGGCGGCGAAAGACAGCGGGTCTTGCTGGCGCGCGCGCTGGCGGTGCAGGCGCAGGTGCTGCTGATGGACGAACCGGTGGCGAACGCAGATGTACCGCATCAGGCGGATTGGTTGAACACGGTTCAAGCGGCAACCCGTCAGGGCCAAACGGTTGTCAGCGTGTTGCACGATTTGAACCTGGCGATGCGTGCTGACCGTCTGGTGGTCATGCAGCGGGGCAGGGTGGTGATGCAGGCCGCAGTGGATGACCCGGCTTTGCACGCCTGCTTGCAGGACGTGTTTGTACACCGTTTGGTGTTCCATCAGGTGCAGGGCCAGTGGATAGCACTGCCCCGATGACATGCCCGGCCTGCTGCTACCTGTGACAGGTTGCACAATGCAATCTGTCAACGCCTGCAAGCGGTTTGTTAAGCTTGCGGCGAAACAGCAGGGCAGACCATGAAGCATCTGAACACACAGGCCAATTTCCACCACAGCGGCTCGCCGGTGCGCGGCGACTACGAACCCGGCGATGCGTTTTACGAAGCCTTGATGCAGGCGTATGAGGGCCTGAACGAATCCGAAAGCCAGTTGCTGAATGCGCGCCTAATTCTGGTGCTGGCCAACCATATCGGCGACCTGGATGTGTTGAAACAGGCGATGGAAGTCGCGCGCATACCTGACAACTGATGAAGCTGACGGGACTGCGGCATTGAAGCTCTATCCGCTTGCCGCAAGGCTCAGCTATGCCTGTGTTGACAGGCATTGTACTGAGTATCAGTCGCGCGGTGTTTTGGGTCTGAAGTCACACCATGGCGACACCTGGCATTGCCAGCATTGCGGCTTGCGGGCCTGGCACACATAACGGCCCAGCAGTATCAGCCAGTGGTGCGCATCCACCAGATAAGCCGGCGGAATCCGTTTGAGCAAACCCATCTCTACGTCATAAGGCGTAGCGCCCGGTGCTAGACCGGTGCGGTTGCCGACACGGAAAATATGCGTGTCCACCGCCATGGTGGCTTCGCCGAATGCCACGTTCAGCACGACGTTGGCGGTTTTGCGGCCGACACCGGGCAAGGCTTCCAGCGCTTCGCGGGTGCGCGGCACTTCGCCGCCTTGCTGACTGAGCAGAATGTCACAGGTTTGCATCAGGTGCCTGGCTTTGCTGCGGAACAGGCCTATGGTTTGGATATAGGACTCCAGCGCAGGCAGCCCCAGATTCAACATAGCCTGCGGCGTGTGGGCCACCGGAAATAAACGCCGTGTCGCCTTGTTCACGCTGACATCGGTGGCCTGCGCGCTCAGCAGCACAGCGGCCAGCAACTCGAACACGCTGGTATATTCCAATTCAGTATTCGGCTGCGGATTGGCCGCTTTCAGCGTCGAAAAAAACGGTTCGATATGCTCTTTTTTCATCATTCACTTTATCCGGGTTACAATCCGATTATCTTCACATGCAATTTGCCCAACGTCTTGACAAGGTCGAAACCTCAGCCATCCGCGAACTCTTCAAGCTGCTGGGCAAGCCCGGCATCATCAGCTTTGCTGGCGGCTTCCCGGACAGTGCCATGTTCGACGTGCAAGGCATACGCGAAGCCAGCGAACGCGCTTTGCGCGACGAACCCGGCGCGGCACTGCAATACGGTGCCACCGAGGGCTACAACCCCTTGCGCGAACAACTGGCGGCGTTCATGCAGGCCAAAGGCGTGGCCGGCCTTCGAGCCGATGAGTTGATCGTCACCACCGGCAGCCAGCAGGCGCTGGACCTGGTGGGTAAAACTTTGCTTGATCCGCAGGACACGGTGCTGGTGGAGTCGCCTACTTTTCTGGCCACCATCCAATGCTTCCGTTTGTACGGCCCGACGGTGACGGGCGTGCCTGTCGATGTGGATGGTGTGGATGTGGATGCATTGGAACAAATGATTCAGCAGCACCGCCCTAAGCTGGTCTATCTGGTGCCTACATTCGGCAACCCCAGCGGCGCTATGACCAGTTTGCAGCGGCGTTTGCGTGTGCTTGAATTGGCGGTGAAATACAAAACGGTGGTGGTTGAAGACGACCCTTATGGCGATTTGTATTTCGCCGATGCACCGCCGCCCTCCTTGCTGGCGCTGGGCGCGCAAGTGCCCGGCAGCCGTGGCTGGTTGGTGCATTGCGGCTCGCTCAGCAAAGTGTTGTCGCCGGGTTTGCGCATAGGCTGGATGGTGGCGCCGCCTGACTTGCTGGCGCACGCCACCATGTGCAAGCAATTCAGCGACGCCCACACTTCCACATTCGCGCAAGCCACGGCAGCGCAGTATTTGCAGGCCGGTCGCATGCCGTCCACTTTGCAGAATGTGCGCCAGGTGTACGCCGGACGTGCCCGCGCCATGTGCGAGGCTTTACGACTGCACCTGGGCGATGGCTTGTCATTTCATGCGCCGCCGGGCGGCTTGTTTGTCTGGGCCAGACTCACCGGCAAAACCGGTTTCACCGCCGACGGTAATCTGCTGGCCAAGCGCGCGATTGAAAAGGGCGTGGCCTTTGTGCCGGGGGCTCCGTTTTTTGCCGATAAGCCGGACAACAGCACCATCCGTTTGAGTTTTGCGACTGCCGATGAAGGCAAGATCGCTGAAGGCATAGAGCGGTTGGGGACGGCCTTGCGCGAGACTGCACTTTGATGTCCGTTCACCCGCCAGACGGCGCTGAAAACAAGCGTACCGGCTTAAGCGCAGAACCGGCCTAATTGCCGCAAAAAGCCAGATAAGCGGCTTCGTCCATCAAGCCGTCCATCTCCGCTGGCCTGCTCAGTTTCAACTGGTAAAACCAGCCTGCGCCTTCGGGGTCGCTGTTGGCCAGAGAAGGATCGGCGCGTAATTCTTCATTGACTTCGAGCACCGTGGCCGAGACCGGCATATGCACATCAGCTGCGGCTTTGACCGATTCGACCACGCCGGTCGTACTGCCTTGCGCGAATGACTTGCCGATCTGTGCCAGTTCCACAAACACGATGTCGCCCAATGTGTCCTGGGCATGCACGGTGATACCCGCAAAAGCAATATCTCCCTCTATGCGTATCCAGGTGTGTTCTTCGTGGTATCTGGTCATCTTCACATTCCTGCGTAATTGGGGCCGCCGCCGCCTTCGGGCGTGACCCACACAATGTTTTGCGTCGGGTCCTTGATGTCACAGGTTTTGCAATGGACGCAGTTTTGCGCATTGATTTGCAAGCGGTCTTCGCCTGCATCTGTTTTCACGTATTCATACACGCCCGCCGGGCAGTAACGGCCTTCGGGGCCGTCGTACAAGTTGAGGTTGGTTGCAACAGGTACGCTGTCATCTTTCAGCGTCAAGTGGGCGGGCTGGTTTTCCTCGTGGTTGGTGTTGCTGATGAACACGCTGGAGAGTTTGTCAAACGACAACACGCCGTCAGGCTTGGGGTAGGCAATGCGCGTGCTTTGCGCCGCCGGCATCAGCGACCGGTGATCGGCTTTGTGGTTGTGCACGGTCCAGGGCGGTGTGCTGATGCCGATTTTCGGTAAGAACCATTGTTCGATGCCGGTCATCAGTGTGCCGATGAGCTTGCCTTTTTTGAACCAGTTTTTGAAATTGCGGGTCTGGTGCAACTCGGTATACAGCCAGCTCTTTGTGAATGCCTGAGGGTAGGCGCTGAGCTTGTCGTGTGCGCGCCCGGCTTGCAGCGATTCAAACACAGCGTCTGCGGCCAGCATGCCGGATTTGATGGCGGCATGGCTGCCTTTGATGCGCGCCGCATTCAAAAAGCCTGCGTCGCAGCCCAGCAAGGCGCCGCCGTCAAACACCAGTTCGGGCAGGGCTTGCGGTGTGCCGTTGTTGATGGCCCGTGCACCGAAGCCTATGCGCTTGCCGCCCTTGAGGTGTTTGGCAATCGAGGGATGTGTTTTCCAGCGCTGCATTTCCTCGAACGGGCTCATGTACGGGTTGCGGTAATCCAGGCCCAGCACAAAACCCAGGGTGACTTTGTTGTCCTCCAGGTGATATAGGAAACCGCCGCCGAAGCTGTTGTCCTCGATCGGCCAGCCCGAGGTATGGACGACCAGACCGGGTCGGCCCAGCGCCGGGTCTATTTCCCACAGTTCCTTGATGCCGATGGCAAAGGTTTGGTTGTCCTTGCCCTTGTTCAATTCAAATCGCTGTATCAATTGCTTGCCCAGGTGGCCGCGTGCGCCTTCGGCAAACAAGGTGTATTTGGCGTTCAGTTCCATGCCGAGCTGGAAGTTGTCAGTCGGGCGGCCGTCTTTACCCAGGCCGACATGACCGGTCGCCACCCCAGTGACTGCGCCTGCTTCGTTGTACAGAATCTCTGCTGCTGTGAAGCCGGGGAAAATATCCACCCCAAGGTTTTCCGCCTGTTGCGCCATCCACTTGACCACGTTGCTCAGCGACACCACATAGCAGCCGTCGTTGTGGAAATTGCGCGGCATCAGCCAGCCGGGGGTGGCGGTGTGTCCGTTTTCAGACAGGACCAGCAACTCGTCACCTGTCACCGCTTGCAGCAATGGCGCACCGGATTCCCTCCAGTCGGGAAACAATTCGTTCATGGCGCGCGGGTCCATCACTGCGCCGGAAAGAATATGAGTGCCGGGTTCCGAGCCTTTTTCTATCACCACCACCGATACGTCTTTGGATTGCGCGGCGGCATGTTGTTTGATGCGAATGGCCGCAGCCAAGCCGGCCGGCCCGCCGCCGACTATGACCACGTCGTAATCCATGGCCTCACGCGGACCGTATTGTTCTAGCCATTGAGTTGCTGTCATATGTCTTCAAAGTCATTGTCAATGTAGCGACAGATTCTATGCCCGGCGCCGTTTCGCATATCGTCATAATGCTCATGGCTGTCACGGGCGATGTTGCTCGGATACATACGCTGCATCACAGTTTTTTATTTCACAGGAGTTGAGCATGGCCTACAGCCTAGATTTATCCGGTCGCGTCGCATTGATCACGGGTGCCTCCAGCGGCCTGGGCGCGCAGTTTGCGCGCACCCTGGCGTCTGCCGGTGCCGCCGTTGTCCTGGCCAGCCGCCGCGTTGAAATGCTCAAGTCCTTGCGCGCTGAAATTGAAGCCGAGGGCGGCGACGCGCACGTGGTCAGCCTGGACGTGACCAGCCGCGGCAGCATAGAAAACGCCATCAAGCAGGCTGAAAAAGACGTCGGTGCCATTGATATCCTGGTGAATAACTCCGGCGTCAGCACCACTCAAAGACTGGTTGATGTTCGCGAAGAGGATTTTGACTTTATTTTCAACACCAATGTGCGCGGCGCGTTTTTTGTCGCACAGGCTGTGGGCAGCCGCATGCTGGCGCGCGCCAAGGGCCTGGAGCCGGGAACCTTTGCAGGCGGTCGCATCATCAATATCGCGTCCATGGCTGCCATGCGCGTGCTGCCGCAGATCGGTATCTACTGCATGAGCAAGTCAGCGGTGGTGCAAATGACCAAGGCCATGGCGGTGGAATGGGGCAAACACGGCATCAATGTGAACGCCATTTGTCCCGGTTACATAGACACAGAAATCAACCACCACCACTGGCAGACCGAGCAAGGTCAGAAACTGGTGAATATGTTGCCGCGCAAGCGGCTCGGTCATGCCAAGGACCTGGATGCATTGCTGGTCATGCTTGCCAGTCCGCAAAGCGATTTCATCAATGGTGCTGTGATTGCAGCCGACGACGGATTTGCCGCATGAAACTTGAATTACCTCCCAATAAAAAATGGGTGTATGAGCAAGTCATGCCCATACGTTGGGGTGACATGGATGCCATGGGGCATTTGAACAACACCAGCTATTTCCGTTATCTGGAGACGGTGCGTATCGACTGGTTCTCGTCGCTGGGATGCCCGCCTTTGCCCGATGGCGAGGGGCCGGTCATCGTCAATGCTTTTTGCAACTTCTACAAACAGCTCGAGTATCCGGGCGAGGTGCTGATCAAGATGTATGTCAGCGAACCCGGTCGTAGCAGTTTCGAGTCCTGGGCTACGATAGAGCGCACCGACATGCCCGGCGTCATCCATGCCGCCAGCGGTGCCACCACGGTGTGGGTGAATTTTCCGGCTCAAAAATCTTCTCCCATGCCTGAGTGGCTGCTTGCTGTGCTCAAGTAAATCACAGCACTTCGCACAGGCTTTTCAGGCGGACTGTGACTCGGGTTTTCGAGGTTTTCACCCCCATTGATAAACACGCTCAGAGGCAGTAAAACCCATGCGACCGATAAATCAAAAAAATATTCATATTTAATTAAATAATGCGTGGCACCCTGTTTTTATAAATATAAATTGTTAATATCCTGATGGTTTATACATTCATCAAAAACCAAAAGACAAGTTGCCGCTCACCCGCTACCGCTGCCTTTCCAATCACATGCGCAAGCAACCCACACAAAAAAGAGCACAACTCACCTTAGAAGCCGTTTACCAGGCCACGGCTGAATTAGTAGATAAAGAGGGCATACCGGGTTTGACGACCAACAAGATTGCCAGCAAAGCCGGTTTTTCAGTGGGCACCATCTACCAGTATTTCTCCAGCAAGGAAGAACTTTTTCGCGCCATGGTCAAGTACTCCCGCGAAACGGCGCTGGGGGAAATCAATGTTTATTTGTACAACTGTGAATCACTCGACGACCCGGCAAGCATCGACCTGGAAATACTCATACGCGGGTACATTGCCATACTGATTGACGGCTTTGCGTTCGGCCCGCCTTTGCGGCGCATCGTCACGCGTTTGTGCTGGATGGTTGAAAGTCCTGAAGAAACCGCTGAAACCATGCAGGCGCTGGTGGTACGCCTGGTTCAGTTTGTGAATTACATACAGCACCCGCAACTCAAATTGCTGACTGAAACACGTTGCTTTGTGCTCAGCCGGACCATCATCGGCTGTTTGCGCAGCGCGTCGCTCGAGCGTCTGGAGCCGCGCTCAGTCACAGAGTTGACCAATGCCCTGGTGGAGATGGTGATGAGTCAGCTTGACTTGAGCCGGCAACCCGCTTGAGTTGCTTCAGCTTTTGGTTTTGGGTATGCGGCCCATGGCGTAAAACTCGGGGTTGGGCATCATGCCCGAAAAGCTGGCCATGCGGTTGGACAAACCGAAAAATGCAGTGATGCCGGCAATGTCCCAGATGTCTTCGTCATTGAAACCATGGGCATGCAAGGCGGCGAAATCAGTCTCGTCAATGTCATCGCTGCGCAAACATACTTTCATCGCGAAATCGAGCATGGCCCGCTGGCGTTCACTGATATCGGCCTTGCGGTAGTTCACAGCGACCTGATCCGCAATCAGCGGTTTTTTCTCGTAAATGCGCAAAATCGCGCCGTGTGCCACCACACAATACAGACAGTTATTGGTGGCGCTGGTGGCGGTGACGATCATTTCGCGATCGCCCTTGCTCAGGCCCGAGTCCTCACGTAACATCAGTGCGTTGTGGTAGGCGAAAAAAGCCCGCCATTCAGCCGGGCGTCTGGCCAGGGTCAGAAAAACATTGGGAACAAAACCGGCTTTTTCCTGCACTTCCAGTATTTTGGCGCGTATGTCTTCGGGCAGGTCGTTGATTGACGGGGCGGGATAGCGTGACATGGATTCTCCTTGGACAGGGCATTATGCCCAGCCGTTTCGGCTCTTCGAAATCTGCACGCCTTAGAATCTCAAGCTTGTCTACGGGGGAATCGATTGAACAAAGTGTTTCCTAGTCCGGCTGCCGCACTCAAAGACGTTGTGCATGACAACCAGTTGCTCGCTGTCGGCGGTTTCGGTTTGTGCGGTATTCCGGAGGCGCTCATAGCCGCGTTGCGC
>SHXP01000012.1 GCA_009693225.1 Limnohabitans sp.
GCGTGAATCTGATATCTTTCAGCTTGGCTGAGGTGTTTGTAGGTCATGAGCAACTTCGAATGCCAGGTCAAGAAGCCTTGAATGCTAAACATCCTCAGCCACCCAACCATCAGTTAATCAAAGTTGCACTTCGTGCTTGAATCCGCCATATAAAAGAATGCGGTTTGCCGTTCAATACCCCGGCTTTGCGCCTGCTCTGCGCTTGGCAAACAGACCGGCGGTTTTAGCCCCCTGCTTCTGAAAACGTTCACGCCGCGCCACTTTGGGATCGACGCGCAAAGGTCGAAGTACCTCAAGGCGGTCACCGTCTTTTAGCGGGTGAGCCGAATCAACCAGTTTACCCCAGACTGCTGTCTGCCAGTCCTGGTCTGACTGCGCCGCAAAATCCGGCGACCGGCTATGCAAATACATCAAGGCCTGTTCCACTGTCGCGGCCGGCGATTGCTCCCATTCGAAGCTGTGCAGTTGTCGCGGGGCCAGCGACAGCACGATTTCTATGCTCATCGCAGATAGACCGCTTCAGCGCGTTTGACAAAGGCGTCGACCAGGGTCGAGACGATTTTGTCGAACACCGGACCGACGATGGCACCGAACATGGAATCAAAGCTGTAGGACAGTTTCAGTTCGACCCGGCAGGCCTGTTCGTCACCGACAGGGATAAAGTCCCACACGCCTGAAAGGTGCTTGAAGGGGCCGTCAACCAGATCCAGCCTGACCTGTCGGCCATCGGTGTGCGTGTTGGCGGTGGTGAAACTTTTGTGCAAACCGCCGAAAGCCATACCTATGCGTGCGGTCATGCTATCGGGCGTGGTGCTGAGAATCTCGGCCTTGTCGCACCAGGGCAGAAATTGCGGGTATGCAGGGACATCGACGATCAAATCGAACATTTCACGGGCGCTGAACCAGATCAATACAGACTTCTCGACGGTTTTCATAGAATGCAGTTCATGCCACACTGGCGTTGCGGGCGATTGTAAAGACCCCGTTGTACTCATTTTCTCTCTTATGGCAAGCAAAACAGCACCCCAGACCCGTATCGCGGATAACAAAAAAGCCGCTTTCAACTACTTTTTCGAGGAACGCCTGGAAGCAGGCATGGTCCTGGAAGGTTGGGAGGTGAAGGCTGCACGCGAGGGAAAAGTGCAGTTGACCGACGGTTACGTAGTGATACGCAACGGCGAGATGTACGTCATAGGCTGTCAGATCAACCCGCTGAAAACCGCTTCCACCCATGTCAACCCGGATGCGGTGCGCTCGCGTAAACTGCTGCTGCACAAGGATGAAATCCGCCGCTTGATAGGCAAGGTCGAACAAAAAGGCTATACGCTGGTACCGCTGAATCTGCATTGGAAAAACGGGCGCATCAAATGTGAGATCGCTCTGGCCAAAGGCAAGGCGGAACACGACAAACGCGACACCATCAAGGACCGCGAAGGCAAGCGCGAAGTTGAACGCGCCATGAAGCAGCGTACCCGCTAAGCCTTTTCAATCCACCCAGGCGGCGCGACCCGCCTGCATCATCAAACGACGCTCACAGCGGCGCGACAGGCCCTGGTCATGTGTCACCAGCACCAGGGTGGTGCCCAGTTCACGGTTGAGTTCCAGCATCAATTGCATGATGGTCTCGCCGGTGGCATGGTCCAGACTGCCGGTGGGCTCGTCGGCCAGCAAAACCTGCGGCTTGACCACAAAGGCGCGTGCCAGGGCCACCCGCTGCTGCTCGCCCCCGCTCATCACCTTGGGGTAATGGTTCAAACGTTCGGACAGTCCGACACGCGCCAACATATCTTTGGCAACCGGTTTGGGATCGGAATGACCGGTGAGTTCCAAAGGAAGCATGACGTTTTCCAAAGCACTCAAAGCGGCAAGCAACTGGAAACCTTGAAAGACAAAACCTATATGACGGGCCCGCAGTGCGGCCCGGTGATCTTCATCCAAAGCAAAAAGGTCCTGACCGGCCAGTTGCACTGTGCCTTGTGTCGGCGTGTCCAGGCCGGCCATGATTGACAACAGCGTGCTCTTGCCCGAACCTGAAGCGCCGACGATGGCCACAGTTTGCTGCGAATTTAGGGTGAAATCGATATCGCGGAGAATGTCCAGAGTACCGGTGGCATCAGTGACCGATTTGTACAAATGTGAGACAGCTATCAGAGGTGAGGACATTCCGTGAGATCCGTGTTGCAACGCCGAGACTTTAACTTGCAGGCTTTAAGCCTGTGTCTGTCGGGTCTATCGCCCGGCCTGCTGTCGGCCCAGCAGCGCAGCAATCTGCTGGTGATCGGCGACTCACTCAGCGCGGAATACGGCATTGCCCGCGGCAGCGGTTGGGTGGCTTTGCTTTCAGCGCAACTCGCCAGGGAGAAACCGCAATGGCAGGTGATCAACGCCAGCATCAGCGGTGACACCAGTGCTGGCGGCCTGGCCCGTTTGCCGGCGCTGCTGCACCAGCATCAGCCCAAACTGGTGGTCATCGAGCTCGGGGCCAACGATGCTTTACGCGGTTTTTCGCTCAAGATGACCGAAACCAATTTGATCGACATGGTTATGGCCTGTCATAAAATCAAAGCAGCCGTTCTGCTGATAGGCATGCAGGTGCCACCCAACTATGGCGCTGACTACGCGCAATCTTTCACCCGGATGTTTGAGCGCATCAGCCGGCAACAGCGCACGCAATGGGTGCCGTTTCTGCTCAAAGGCATAGCCGATGCAGCCAACCCAACAGCGCTATTTCAACCCGACAGAATCCATCCCAAGACCGAAGCCCACCCCAAGATTCTGAGCAATGTCTGGCCTGTTTTGAAGGCCATGCTCTGATGGCTACACACCCTGTCTCTGCCCGCCAGGCCATTGAGCGCATGGCCCTGCCAGCCGGTGAAGGCGGCTACAGTTGCATCATCGACGCGCGCACAGAAGATGAATTCAAGCTTGACCACCTGCCCGGGGCAGTGAACTGGCCTTCATTGACCAACGAGGAAAGAATCCGCGTCGGCACGCTTTACAAACAAGTCAGTCCGTTTGAGGCCAATAAAGTTGGCGCCTCTCTGGTGGCCGCCAACATCTCGCTACACATCGACCGCCATGTGATGCCTTTGAGCAAGGATTGGCAACCTCTTATTTACTGCTGGCGCGGCGGCAAACGCAGCGGTTCGCTGGCACTGGTGCTGGGACAGATCGGCTTCAGGGTCTGGTTGATTGAAGGTGGTTACAAGGCCTTTCGTGCGCAGATGATTGAAGACATTGCTCGCCTGGTGTCCGGGCTTCGCTTTCAGGTCATCACAGGCCCGACCGGTTCGGGCAAAACACGCCTGCTGAATGCCTTGTCCGTGGCCAGGGCTCAGGTGCTGGACCTGGAAGACCTGGCAAGCCACCGCAGTTCGGTGCTGGGGCGCATCCCGGGTCAGCCGCAACCGTGTCAAAAGCATTTCGACACCCTGGTGTGGGACAAGTTGCGCGGCTTTGACCCGCAAAGAACAGTGTTTGTCGAGGCCGAAAGCAAAAAAGTCGGCAATCTTGCCGTGCCTCAGCCCTTGATGGACGGCATGCGCGGCAGCCCCTGTATCGATCTGCGACTCAGTGACGATGAGCGTGTGAAATTGCTGCTCGAAGACTATGCTTTTTTTGCACAGGACCTCAGCCTGTTCAGCGAGCGTTTGTCTTTGTTGACAGAATTGAAAGGCAAGGCCGTTGTCACAGCCTGGCAGGAACAGTTGCTCAACGGGCAGGCAGAACAAGTGGTTCGCGACTTGTTGGTCAGCCATTACGACCCGACCTATTCCCGCTCGGTAGCCCGTAATTTTGTGCAGTACCCGCGAGCCATCGCTGCTGCCCTGCCCGATAGGCATGCACCGTCCATGCAAGCGCTAGCACTGCGGCTGTTGACGCAATTTGAATGAGCGCTGCCGGGCTTACTCAAGCATGATTCACAGAGACTTAGAGCCGGGTATTTATTGACCGCTCAATCAATGACTGATAAGGCCTGAGCCAGATCGGCGATCAAGTCGTCGGCTGATTCAAGCCCGATGGCCAGACGCACAAAACCGCCTTGCAGCAGTTGCGGTGGCGCGTATTGGCGCATTTTTTTCAATTCGTAGGGAACCGCCAGGCTGATGGGTCCGGCCCAGCTGAAACCAAGTTTGAACAGCTTGAGTGCATTGCAGAAACTGTCGATTTGCCCCTGACTGAGCGCCGGATCAAAACGCAAACTCAGCAAACCGGCAGCCGCCCCGCCACTGTGAACCACCGAACCGGCTGCAACCCCACCGGCACACAGTTCACACCAATGCGCATGCCCGGGCGAACTGGTGACGGCCGGATGCAGCACTTGCGCAAACACAGCTTGCTGCAAACACCATGCGGCCACTGTGCGGCATGTCTCATCCTGTGTCTTGTAGCGCAATGAGATGCTGGACAGAGAGCGCAACACCATTTCGGCATCGTTGCCTGCGATGCCGAAACCCAGACGCATATGGCTGAGTTTCAAAGAGCGCGCCAGGTCATCCCGACAGGTGGTGACGCTGCCCATCAGCACATCGCCGCCGCCGCTGGGGTATTTGGTCAGGGCATGCACACAAACATCCACGCCACGGCTGCCGCCGGCTGAATGAGGCAGAAACTCAAAGGGACGGAAAGCCACACCCGCGCCCCAGGTGTTGTCCAAGGCGGTCAATAGAAGGCGGGATTGACAGATTTGCAAAAGCGCGGGCAGGTCGGGAAATTCGAGCGTCACAGAACCCGGCGCTTCCAGCCAGACCAAGCAGGTATTGGGCTGTATCCGGTCGGCCAGTGACTGCGGATTCATCGGGTCGTAGTACTGGTGGCTGATGCCCAACTGCTGCAATTCACCCTCTGCCAGGGCTTTCAAAGGGCCGTAGGCATTGTCGGGAATCATGATCCCGTCGCCGGTTTTCAGCAACGCCAGATTGACCTGGGCCAGGGCCGCCAGACCGCTGGGCAGCAACACGCAATGCCTGGCACCTTCGAGCTGACAGATTCTTTCCTCGAGCGTAAAGGTGGTGGGTGTACCGTGCAGTCCGTAGGTGTAACCGGTTTTGTCCAGCCAGTTGCGTTCGCGCATGGCCTGCACATCCGGAAAAAACACAGAGGAGGCTTTGTGGATAGCTATTTGCGGGGACGTGAAATCCCCCGGCGGCAGGTAATCGTGGTGTATGAGCGCGGTATCGGGCTTCATGCCTCAGACCCGCCATTTCTCCAGCAACTGCAGAGGACGCATGGTGTCATAGGCCTCAAACGGCTGATGGATCCAGGGGTTGGTCGGCAGGTATTCCACCGAAAAATCCGGGTTGAAAGCCGACACGCCCTTGGTCCAGATCACCGCGCTGCGTAACTCGGTGATAGGTGAGTAATTATTTTTCAACAAGTTCATCACCGCGTTCAAGGTATAGCCTGAATCGGCGAGATCATCGACCAGTAGCACCCGACCGGCAATCTCGCCTTTGGGTGTGGTGATGTACCTGGCAATGTCCAGATGGCCTTGCACGGTGCCGCCTTCCGAACGGTAGGAACTGGTCGACATGATGGCCAGCGGCTTGTCAAAAATACGCGACAACACATCGCCGGGACGCATGCCGCCGCGTGCCAGACACAGTATGGTGTCGAATTCCCAACCGGACTGATGGATCTTGATGGCCAGTTTTTCAATCAGGTTGTTGTACTTGTCGTAGGACACGTACAAATGTTTTCCGTCTTCAGTCAACATGGCAATGCTCGCAATTCAAGGTTGAAACGGGTCGCGGATCAGGATGGTGTGATCACGGTCAGGGCTGGTGGAAATCATATGAATAGGCACACCGGTCACTTCTTCGATGCGTTTGAGATATGCCCTGGCCTCAGGTGGCAGCTTGTCGTAATCAGTGATTCCGACGGTACTCACGCTCCAACCGGCCAAGGTTTCATACACCGGACGGCAATCGGCAATGTCCTCGGCCCCGTTAGGCAGGATGTCGGTATGCACGCCGTGCAACTCGTAGCCGGTGCACAGCTTGAGTTCGATCAGGCCGTCGAGGACGTCGAGCTTGGTGATGCACAAACCGCTCAGGCCGTTGACCTGTGCGCTGCGTTTGAGCAAGGCCGCATCAAACCAGCCACAACGGCGGTAGCGACCGGTGGTGACGCCTTTCTCAGCCCCGACCGTGCTCATGTGCCAGCCGGGCGTGCCCTCGACCTCCCAGTCGAGTTCAGTGGGGAAAGGTCCGCCGCCTACACGTGTGCAATAGGCCTTGGTGATGCCCAGGATGTAATGCAGCAGGCCGGGACCGACGCCTGAACCGGCGGCCGCATTGCCGGCCACGCAATTGCTGGAGGTGACAAACGGATAGGTGCCGTGATCCACGTCAAGCAAAGTACCTTGTGCGCCTTCAAACAGCAGATTGGCCCCGCCGGCATGCGCGTCATTGAGTTCACGCGACACATCTGCCATCATGGGCTTGAGCAAGGCGGCGTGAAGCATGGCTTCGTCGTAAACCGGTTGAAACTGAATCTCGCCATTCAAAACATAAGGCTTTAAAGCATCGCCGAAAGTGAAGCTGCGTGAACCCAGAAAGCTGGTCAGAATGTGGTTGTGCAAAGTCAGTAGTTCACGCAATTTGGCAGCGAAACGCTCGGGGTATTTCAAATCCTGCACCCGCAAGGCACGACGGGCGATTTTGTCTTCATAGGCCGGTCCTATGCCTCGGCCGGTGGTGCCGATTTTTTCAGCGCCGCCTTGCTCACGGGCAGCTTCACGGGCCACGTCAAGCGCAGCATGAAACGGCAATATCAGGGGACAGGCCTCGCTGATGCGCAGACGCGAACGCACCTCGACACCGGCTTTTTCCAGACCTTCAATTTCTTCAAACAATTTGGCGGCTGACAGCACCACCCCGTTGCCGATGTAACAGCGGATACCCGGGCGCATGATGCCGCTGGGAATCAAATGCAAAGCGGTTTTGACGCCATTGATGACCAGGGTATGGCCGGCGTTGTGACCGCCTTGAAAACGAACCACACCTTGCGCGCGTTCGGTCAGCCAGTCGACAAGCTTGCCCTTGCCCTCGTCACCCCACTGGGTGCCAACCACAACCACATGTCTTGCCTGCTTAGTACTCATAGCTTTGTTGTCTTTGTCTCAGTTGGTGTTCAGCAGGCGCACTGTCCATACGCCCCGGTCTTGAATCAATTCACGGTCGCAGTGAAATTCGTCGACCTCACTTTCATGACCGGGCAAAAGACACACCACGGTATGGCCTTGCGATCTCAATTGCGCAATGGTGTGGCTGAGGGTTTCGTCCTCACCCCAGGGGGCGCGTATCGCGGCTTGCGGTTGCGGATGCGGCAGTAAGCCGACCAGTACTTTGATGTCCAGGCTGAAACCGGCGGCGGGACGTTTGCGCCCGAACACGGCCCCGACTTCGTCGTAGCGGCCGCCGCGGGCAAGTGCATCGCTGGTCTCAGGAACAAACACAGAAAAACGCGGCCCGCTGTAATAAGCAAAACCGCGCAAATCCGCCAGATCTATGCTGACCGGGTGTTTGACGTGCGAGGCCAGCCATTCGATCTGTTCCAGCGCATGTAAGACCTTCGGCCAGGCCGAAAACTCCTGCCTGGCATGAGCCACAACGCTGATATCCCCGTACATTTGCACCAGCGCCAGCAAAGCTTTGGTCAGGGACGAGGGCAATTGCTGACCGAGTTCACGCATGGCGCTGACATTTTTATGCGCCAGGGCATCCGTGATAGCAGCCGACAGCTCCGGACTGAGAGTATGGCCTTGGAGCAATGCATGAAGAATGCGGGCATCGCTCAGATCCACGTGGAAATCCTTCAGGCCGGCAGTAAGCAGGCTTTGCAAGGCCAATTGAAGTATTTCAAGATCGGCTTCCAGGCCGGTGTGGCCGTAAATCTCAGCGCCGAACTGCAAGGGCTCACGGGTGGCGTAGGGGCTAGCCGGCAGGGTGTGCACCACCGGGCCGCAATAACAAAGCCGGGTGACGGCGTTGCGGTTGAGCAAATGTGCGTCTATGCGGGCGACCTGAGGCGTGGTGTCGATGCGCAAACCGAGGCTGCGACCGCTTAACTGATCCACCATCTTGAAGGTCTGCAAATCCTGAGGGCTGCCGACGGCAGACAGCAGGGACTCCGTGTGTTCCAGCAAAGGCGGCATGACGAGCTCGTAACCGTAGCCACGGGCAGTGTCAAGGCACAGACGACGTAATTCTTCAATGTGCCGGGCCTCTGAAGGCAAAACGTCCGCAATATGATCCGGCAAAACCCAGGCAGCCATGAGTGTGCAGTGCTGTTAAAAGAGAGATTCTACCGGTCTGTGACAAGCATATGTCCGGACAAAGCCTGCGGCAGATGATAAGTTCACAACAACCACTCCAAAAGCAGCACACCGAAGAGAACGCAGCCAAGTCCGATGCAACGTATCTGACCGTCATTCAATTGCAGCAAGTGCATGAAAGTTTTGCGCCAGGTGCGCGGCGAAATGAAGGGCAGCAATCCCTCGACAATCAAGACCAGGGCGACGGCAGTCCATAGACTGTGAGCGTCCATACCTGAGCTTCAAGCGCTTATTTTTTGGCAGGCGCAGACGATCCGCTGCCGCGCATGGCTTTGAAAAATTCGCTGCCCGGGTCTAAGACCATGACATCGGATTTTTTATTAAAGCTTGATTTGTAAGCTTCGATGCTTTGGTAGAACTGAGCAAACTGTGCGTCTTTCCCAAATGCATCGGCATACAGCCGGGCTGCTTCAGCATCGCCCTCGCCCTTGATTTTTTGCGCGTCACGGTAAGCATTGGCCAGGGTAACTTCGCGCTGGCGATCGGCATCGGCGCGGATTTTTTCACCTTCAGCAGCGCCGGTGGAGCGCAATTCATTGGCAACGCGTTTACGCTCGGCCTCCATGCGTCGGTAAACAGATTCAGTGATGGTATCGACGTAATCAGCACGGATGATGCGCACATCGGCCACGTCTATTCCCCAGGGGTTGGAGCCTTTGACGATCTCGAGCACTTCGCGTTTGACGTCCACCATCAGCGCTTCACGTTTAAGCGACAGCAGGTCTTTGACAGTACGCTTATTGATTTCCTCCTGGAAAGCATTGCGTACCACGCGCGTGAGTTGCTGCGCCCCGGCTTTTTCATCAAGACCGACGTTGCGGATGTACTGCGACGGGTCGGAAATGCGCCAACGCACATACCAGTCGATCACCATGCGCTGCTTTTCTGCTGTTAGCATGGGTTCTGAATCCACGTTATCCAGCGTGAGCAAGCGTTTATCAATGAAATTGACGTTTTGCAACGGCGGCGGCAGCTTGAAGTTCAGTCCCGGTTCGGTGATGACTTTTTTGATCTGCCCCAGCGAATAGACCACGCCGTACTGACGCTGGTCGACGACAAAAATGGTGGAGCTGAAGATGAGCAATGCCAGCAACAGCGTGGAAATGTAAAAACCTATCTTGTTCATATTAATATCACCTTAGCGAAGGTCGCGGTCACGTTGACGGCTGTCCCGCCCTCTGCTGTCCGCGGTGGGCGCTGCCGGCGCAGAACCGGATGAGGAAGACGAAGTGTCACTCGAAGGCGGCGTCAGTACCGGGGCTTCAAGCGCATTCACGCCGTTCATCTGCATGATTTTGTCCAGCGGCAGATACAACATATTGGATCCCTGACGCGATTCAACCAGCACCTTGGTGACGTTGCTGTACATCTCTTTCATCGCATTGATGTAGAGGCGATCACGGGTGACTTGCGGGGCTTTCTGGTATTCGGAATACAGCGAACGGAAACGCTGGGCATCACCCTGAGCCTGCGCCACGATACGTGACTTGTAGGCATCAGCCTCCTGTTTGAGGCGCGAAGCGGAACCTACCGCACGGGGGATCACATCATTGGCATAGGCCTCGGCTTCATTTTTGGCGCGTTCGCGCTCCTGGCCGGCTTTGAGCACATCATCAAATGCAGCCTGAACCTGTTCGGGCGGGCGGACTCCGCCTTGTTGCAGATTGATACCGACCACTTCAATGCCGACGTTGTAATGGTCCAGAATGGTTTGCATGATCTTGCGTACACGCGGCGCAATCTGCTCGCGGTCTTCAGACAGAGCCGCATCCATGCGCATCTTGCCGACCACTTCTCGCACCGCCGTCTCGGCAGCCTGCATCACAGCGTCAGTCGGGTTTTTGCTTTCAAACAAATAAGCGCGCGCGTCGGTTAGGCGGTATTGAACAGCAAACTTGATTTCTACAATATTCTCATCTTCTGTCAGCATGGCGGATTCACGCAAACCGGTCGCCTTAATGACGGCATCACGACCGATATCTAGAGACCGGATTTGAGTGACGAAGACCACTTCGTGGCGTTGGATCGGGTAAGGCATGCGCCAGTTGATACCTGCGCCCACCGTGCTGTGGTAGCGACCGAACTGGGTGATGACGGCCTGCTGCCCCTCTTGTACGATGAAGAAACCGGTTGCAAGCCAGATGAGCACTGATACCCCGATTACCAGACCCAGCCCCAGACCGGCATTTTTAAAGGGGGGCTGGAATCCGCCGCCGGAGCCCGACGGTGTGCCACCGGACCCGCCCTTGCCGCCGAACAACTGTCCCAGCTTGCGGTTGAGGTCACGCCAGAGTTCGTCCAGGTCGGGCGGTGCGCTGGAAGGCGGCGGCCGGCGATTGCTTTCAGGCGGTGGCGTGGGTTGCCCCGGGTCAGAGCCGTTGGCGGTATTGCGCGGTTGCTCTTCGCCACGGCCCCAGCGGCCGTCGTTTAAATTAAACATACCCATCAGGCGCAACCAGACAGCTACGCAAACCGAGCGCATCCAAAGGACAAACCACAGCAGGTAGGATAACCAGTTTGTCATGGGCCAAGCCCAGATTTTATTGTTCATGTGCAATCGGTCAAAAATTGTTGCAAGACGACATTGTGCCTAAAGCGGCAAAGGAGGCTGATTCTTCATACGGGTTCATCAGCAGGAAAAAGGGTTAAAAGGGCATCCGCATGCTGCTGGGCGTGCTGCAACAAGCGCTGGCGCAGGCTGTCAAGGTTCAAACCGGTACGCGCACTGAGAAATATTCTCGGCATCGCCAGGCCGTCGTACAGGTACATATCCTGCATCAGGCGGGGCATTTGTTCGGCCGGCAAGGCGTCGATTTTGTTGAACACCAGCCACTGCGGTACTTCGCTGGCGCAGATGTCTTTCAAGACCGACATGACCTGCTCGATCTGCTCAGGGTAAGCAGGGTGCGAGGCGTCAACCACATGCAGCAGCAAATCCGCCGATGTGGCCTCCTGCAAAGTGGCCTCAAAAGCGTCCACCAGTCCGTGCGGCAAATCGCGGATAAAACCGACAGTGTCAGATACAGACAAATGGCTGCCGCCGCCGTCGTGCGGCAAATACAGTTGCCGGGTGGTGGTGTCGAGCGTGGAAAACAGTTGATCAGCTGCATAGGCGCGCGCCTTGACCAGCGCGTTGAACAAGGTCGATTTGCCGGCATTGGTATAGCCTACCAGCGAGACATTGAAAACCTGGTTGCGCTGTCGTTGCTTGCGCTGGGTGTTGCGCTGGCGCTTGACCTTGAACAGTCTTTCTTTGGTCCGTTTGATCGATTCACCGATCATGCGCCGGTCCAGCTCAATCTGAGTTTCCCCCGGTCCGCCCCGGGTACCGATGCCCCCGCGTTGACGCTCCAGGTGTGACCAGCGTCTGACCAGGCGGGTGCTGAGGTATTGCAAGCGGGCCAGTTCCACTTGCAATTTGCCTTCGTGGCTGCGGGCACGCTGGGCGAAAATTTGCAGGATCAGCATGGTACGGTCGTTCACCGGAATGCCGAGATGGCGTTCAAGATTACGCTGTTGAGCGGGAGACAGGGACTGGTCAAACAACACCTCTGAGGCGCCATGTAACAAGGCGAGTTCCTTAATTTCTTCGGCTTTGCCCGAGCCTACAAACATGGCGGCATCCGGCGCCTTCCGGTTGCAGGTCAGCCGGGCCACAGGTTCTAGACCGGCTGTCAGGGCGAGTTGTGCCAACTCATCTAGTTCTTTATCGAAATGCGGAAGACCGAAATCGACACCCACCAGCAAAGCCGTGGCCAGAGGAGCTTGATCAGTGTTCGTCAACGGGATAGAAGTAGAGTTTAAAAGTCAAAAGATCATTCAGCGGATTCGACGCCATCGGTATGCTCGAAATTGACCGGGCGTCCGGGAACGATGGTGGAAATAGCGTGTTTGTAGACCATTTGTGTGACGGTATTTCGCAACAAGACAACGTACTGGTCAAAAGATTCAATCTGGCCTTGCAATTTGATGCCGTTAACCAGGTAAATGGACACCGGCACGTGTTCTTTGCGAAGGATATTGAGGAACGGGTCTTGTAAGAGTTGCCCTTTTTGATTCACGATATTCTCCATGCTTGATGGTGAAGTTCATAACATACCACAGCTGAAATAGCCGCGGGTTGTAACGGGTTGCTGTTTAATCTTTATCCGTGTAAGGGTTGGTCGAAGTTTTCATTTCAATACGCAAGGGGGTGCCTTCGAGCGAAAATGCCTTGCGGAACCGCCCTTCCAGATAACGCTTGTAGGAGTCTGTGACGTGCTCGAGCGAGTTACCGTGCACCACGATCACAGGAGGGTTCATACCGCCCTGGTGGGCATAGCGCAACTTGGGTCTGAACATGCCGCCGCGCTTGGGCGCCTGAAACTGCACCGCCTCGAGCAACAGGCGCGTGAGCAGCGGCGTGGACATTTTGCACATGGCCGACTGATGTGCCTGAGCGATGGACAACCACACCGGCCCCAGGCCCTGTCGTTTGGCGGCAGAAATATAGTGCAACTTGGCAAATTTCAAAAATGCAAGACGACTTTCTATCGAACGGGCCAGCAATTCGCGCTGATAGGCGTCAACCGCGTCCCATTTATTGACCGCCAGCACCACAGCGCGACCGGTCTCCAGGATATAGCCGGCAATGTGCGCGTCCTGATCGGTGACGCCCTGAGTGGCATCAAGCAAAAGCAGCGCGACATTGGCGGATTCAATCGCCTGCAAGGTTTTCACCACGGAAAATTTTTCAATCGCTTCAAACACCTTGCCGCGACGTCGTAGCCCGGCGGTGTCGATCAACTCAAATTGCTGACCGTTACGCTCAAAAGGAACGCTGATAGCGTCACGCGTGGTGCCCGGCAGGTCAAAGGCCACCAGCCGCTCTTCGCCCAGCCAGGTGTTGATGAGAGTGGATTTACCGACATTTGGGCGACCGACCACCGCCAGCTTCATGGGTTTGAGGCTGTCGTCGTCTTGCTCCTCGTCATCGTCGTCCGCCAAATGCAGGGGCTCGAGCGCAGCCTCGATCATGCTGCGTATGCCCTGTCCGTGCGAGGCCGACACCGGCATCACTTCGCCCAGACCGAGTTCAAAAAACTCCCCGAGTTTGATGCCGTTTTGCATGCCTTCGGCCTTGTTGGCCACCAGCAGACAAGGCTTGCCGAGCCGGCGCAGGTAATTGCCGATGTCATGGTCTTGCGCTGACAGACCATCACGCGCATCAACCACAAAAATGACCACATCGGATTCAGCCACCGCCTGACGGGTTTGTTTGGCCATTTCCTTGAAGATACCGCTATCGGCATCCGGCTCAAAACCACCGGTGTCAATGACAATGAATTCGTGTTTGCCGTGTTTGGCGTTGCCGTAATGCCTGTCGCGCGTCAAACCCGCATAGTCAGCAACGATGGCGTCGCGGGTTTTGGTTATGCGGTTAAACAGGGTTGATTTACCGACATTGGGGCGGCCGACTATGGCCAGCACAGGTTTCACAGCATTCCCGGCCGCTCAGGGCAGTTGGTAGGCCAACAACAGGCCATCGCGGGTGAGCACCACGAATCCATCGTTGTCAAGAGCTGTCGGCGAAGAAGCAAAACCCTGGGCAGGTGTTTGTAAACGGTTGAGCAGACTGCCGTCCTTGCCTGACAGAACATACAGCCAGCCGCCTTCATCCGTGATAACAATGCCTTTGGCGGTCCATAAGGGCTGACTCAGGTCGCGGTACTTGAGACGATCGGTGTCCCAGAGTCTTTCACCGCTGGCACGGTTCCAGGCGCGCACGACGCCATTGGATTCGGTACCGACCAAGGTGGTTTCGTCGCCGCTGAGGCCCTTGTTGCCGACCGAAGCCCGGTTCCACATCAGCATACCTCTGACGGGATTGACACAGCCGAGTTGCGCCTGAAAGGCGCGTACACAGACAGAGTTGTTGACGCGCGAGGCGGTTCCCACCAGATCGACCAGGCGCTCCAGGTCATTGAGCCCGCGCGGGTTGGCGATCGCCAGATCCCATAGCACCTGGCCGTTGTCGGGGTTGAGGCCGACAAAACTTCCGCCCATGCTCGCCAGCAATGTGTTTTGAAAAGGCATCAACACGCCGCTTTGTTTGAGCACCAGGGGCTCGCCGGGACGTTGCTGGGTCCACAGGCGCTTACCGTCGGCTTTGTCAAAAGCCATCACAGAGCGGTCAGCCAGCAGCACGAAAACGCGTTCGCCGGCGACCACCGGGTTGGTGAAGGATTGGGCAGGCAGGCGCTTTTGCCACAGTTGTTTGCCGTCCTGCAACACACTGAGTTCATTGGCAACGCTGACCACGGCAACGCTATCACCGTCAAAACCGGCGCCGGTTTGCAAGGGCTTGCCGGTATCAATCTGCCACAGCTGTTTACCCTGGGCCAGATCCACCATGGTGACCTGTCCGCTGACAGATGACACAGCGACACGCTGGTTAATGACTTGCAAGCTCTGATTGAGTTGCCGGGAGACAGGTAGTTTCAAGGACCAGGTCTGCTTCAAGGGTTGAAGCACTTTGACATCGCCTATGGGCGGCACCACCGGTTTAGTCGAACTTGAACTGCAAGCCGCCAGAAATATCAGACAGCAAGTCCAGGCAAGAGGGATCAGTGAAATGCGCTTGCAGTGCATCATGAACCGGAATCTTTGGGATTGACACCGAGTGCCGCGAGCTTGATCTCTATCAGGCGACGGTAATCGTTGGTTTCTTCCATGCCTTGCCAGGCTTTGAGGAAATGGGCTTTGGCGTCGTCGGTTTTCTTTTGCAGGACTGCAATATCACCCAGACGGTCTTCAAACAGAGGCTGAAACCCGGCAGGCGGTTGCTGGCCCTGAACCAGGGAGGCGGCTTTGTCCAGATTTTTGCGTTGAATTTCTAATGCAGACAAGCGCAGGCGGGCGACGGCGACAAAACCCGGATCGCGATCCTGAGAGATCACCCATTGCAACGATTTTTCAACCTCAAGCAACTGGTTTTTGTCTGCATAGATGCGGGCAGCCAGCAAAGCGGCTTGCTGGGTTACTGTCGAGCGGGTAAACTGGTCCTGCAAATCGGACAAAGAGCGGGCCATCAGGGCGTCGTCTTTTTCGCGCACGGCCTTTTCAAAGGTGTCGTACAATAGAGAGGCCTGAGAGGCTTGACGTTGCTGCCAGTAGTTCCAGCCGTTCCAACCGGCGTAAATCAGTAAAACAACTGTTAGCAAGCCAGTGATCAGGCTGCCCCAGCGGTTCCAGAAATGTTTGAACTGGTCAAATTGTTCTTGTTCTTCAAGGTCAAGATGCGTAGACATGCGTTTCCAGACGGACAATGGTCAAAGAGGTGATTGTAGGCTGTGGCCCCAACCGGCAATCTGTTCAAGTGCTTCGGTGCGTTGTGCGCCCTCGCCGTCACGCAGGGCTTTGACAGTGACCTGGCGATTGGCCAACTCATCCGCCCCGAAAACCAGCGCATATCGGGCGCCACTGGCATCGGCTTTCTTGAATTGGGATTTCATGCCGCTCATGCCGCCAGCGGAATCGGCGGGCGCGTGCATTTGCACAGACACGCCCATACTGCGCAAGGTTTGCAGCACTGGGGTCACCAAGGGCAATGAGGCTGCATCGGGAATGATGGCGTAGGCATCCGGTGCGACTTCGGTTGATGCGCTGCCCTGCTCTTTCAGCAATTCAACCACTCTTTCCACACCCAGCGCCCAACCGACGGCAGGCGAGTGCTTGCCTCCGATTTCGCCGATAAGGTAGTCGTAGCGCCCGCCGCCGCACACCGTGCCCTGCGATCCCAGGCGCTCGGTGATGAACTCGAACACGGTCAGGTTGTAATAGTCCATGCCGCGCACCAGGCGCGGGTTGATGCTGTAGGCCACGCCGTTGGCATCCAGAATAGCGCGCACAGCATTGAAATGCGCCAGGCTGTCGGCACCCAGAGAATCCAGCAACTTGGGCGCGGCATCGTTCAAGGCTTTCATCGCCGGGTTTTTGCTGTCCAGGATGCGCAAGGGATTGGTGTGCAAGCGGCGTTTGGCGTCTTCATCCAACTGGTCCGCGTGCTGCTCAAAGTAGCTGATCAAGGCGGCGCGGTGTTGTAAACGCTCGGGCGGCTGACCCAGGCTGTTGAGTTCAAGGCGGACATCCTGCAAACCGATGGCCCGCCACAAGGTGCACGCCAGCATAATCAACTCGGCATCGACCTCAGGTCCGCCGAATCCCAGGGCCTCGGCGCCGATCTGATGGAACTGACGGTAGCGGCCTCGTTGGGGCCGTTCATGGCGGAACATAGGACCCATGTAGTACAGGCGTTTGCCGCCCTCATACAACATATTGTGTTCAACCACGGCGCGGACCACACCGGCAGTGGACTCGGGGCGCAGCGTCAGCTGTTCGCCGTTCAAACGGTCTTCAAAGGAATACATCTCCTTTTCGACGATGTCAGTCACCTCGCCGAGCCCGCGCACAAACAAAGCCGTAGGTTCGACGATGGGTGTGCGTATATTGCGGTAAGCATGCAAACGCATGACCTCGCGCACTGCGGTTTCCAATGCCTCCCAGCGAGCCGAGTCCGGCGGCAATATGTCGTTCATGCCTTTGATGGCGGTCAATTTTTCTGCCATGGTTTTTGTGTCGCGGTCAGCGCTCAGGCCTTGACCGCATATTTCTGGTGTACGTAGTTTTCAACGATATCGTGGAATTCTTTGGCGATATTGTCGCCGCGCAAAGTGACTGCCTTCTGGCCGTCGATGAAGACCGGGGCGGCCGGTGCTTCGCCGTTGCCCGGCAGGCTGATGCCGATGTCGGCGTGCTTGCTTTCACCGGGGCCGTTGACGATGCAACCCATGACTGCGACTTTGAGGTTTTCCACACCGGGGAATTGTTTGCGCCACACCGGCATCTGGTAACGCAGGTAATCGTCGATTTGCATGGCGAGTTCCTGGAATGTGGCGCTGGTGGTGCGACCGCAACCCGGGCAGGCGGTCACGCTGGGTACAAAGCTGCGTAAACCCAGGGCCTGAATGATTTCGGTGGCAATCAACACCTCTTGCGTACGGGCTTCGCCCGGTTGAGGTGTCAAAGACACCCTGATGGTGTCGCCTATGCCTTCCTGCAGCAACACGCCCAGCGCCACACTGGACGCCGCCGTGCCCTTGGTGCCCATGCCGGCCTCGGTCAGCCCTAGATGCAAGGAATGGTCGGTTCTGCGGGCGAGTTCGCGGTAGACAGCGATCAAGTCCTGCACACCGCTCATCTTGCAGCTGAGAATGATTTGCTGACGGGGCAGGCCCAGTCGCTCGGCGAGTTCGGCAGATTCCAGCGCAGAAGTGACCAGCGCCTGGTACATCACCTGTTTGGCGTCCCAGGGGTGCGGACGCTGTGCGTTCTCGTCCATCAAGCGAGCCAGCAGTTCCTGGTCAAGGCTGCCCCAGTTGACACCGATGCGCACCGCCTTGTCGTAGCGGATGGCGGCTTCGATCATCTGGGCAAACTGTTTGTCGTGCTTATCGCCTTTGCCGATATTGCCCGGGTTGATGCGGTATTTGGACAGCGCCTTGGCGCAATCGGGAAAGTCTGTCAGCAGCCGGTGGCCGTTGTAATGAAAGTCGCCGATCAGCGGCACATGCACGCCCATTTTGTCGAGTTGCTCGCGGATATAGGGCACGGCCTTGGCGGACTCGGGCGTGTCCACCGTGATGCGGACCAGCTCTGAACCGGCCAGCGCCAGTTCCTTGACCTGAATGGCGGTGCCGATGGCGTCAGCGGTGTTGGTATTGGTCATCGACTGCACGCGAACCGTCGCATCGCCGCCTACGGTGACGACCTGATCGCCCCAGCTGATGCGGGCTTGCAGGCTGCGGTGGCGGACCGATTTGGAAAAGGGGATAGGCTCTTGCATATAAAGATTTTGCCGCATTCAGGCGTGGATGCGTTCGGTTCTGGCGCGTCTGCCCGCAACATCAGTGCGGTCTTGTATGTCGCCGGCCAGTTGACCGCAAGCGGCAGCAATGTCATCGCCGCGGGTTTTGCGGATAGTGGTCACGATACCAGCATCCGACAACAGGGAAGCAAATGCCTTGACACGTTCCGGCGGCGAACGCAAGAGGCCTGAGGCAGGAAAAGGGTTGAAAGGAATCAGGTTGAATTTGCAAGGCAGGGGCTCGTCATGCGCCGGTCGTACCAGGGCGATCAAGGCACGGGCGTGTGCGTCACTGTCGTTCTCGCCGTCGAGCATGCAGTATTCAAAGGTGATGAAGTCGCGCGGCGCGTAAGCCAGGTAATCGCGGCAGGCTTGCAACAGTTCTGCCAGCGGGTATTTCAGGTTCAGGGGCACCAGCCTGTTACGCAATGCATCGTCCGGCGCGTGCAAGGACACCGCCAAAGCCACCGGGCAATCCTGACTCAAGCGCTGGATCATGGGTACGACGCCTGAGGTGGAGACAGTGACGCGTCTGCGTGACATGCCGTAGCCGTGGTCGTCGAGCATGGTTTTCAGCGCCGGCACCAGCGCGCTGTAGTTTTGCAAAGGCTCGCCCATGCCCATCATCACCACATTGGAAATGACACGCTCATGGGTGCCGAATTCACGCCGCAAACTGGTTTCAGCAAACCACAACTGGGCGAGGATTTCGGCGGTGGACAGGTTTCGGCTGAAGCCTTGCGCGCCGGTGGAGCAAAACGGACAACCCACAGCACAACCGGCCTGAGATGAAATGCACAAGGTACCGCGGTCGGTTTCAGGAATGAAAACGGTTTCGATGGCATTGCCCTCACCGACACTGAACATCCACTTGATGGTGCCGTCGCTCGAATCGTGACGGCTGAGGACAGGCAAGGCACGCAACTCAGCCTTGTCCTGCAATGTAAGCCTGAGGCTTTTCGCCAGATCGGTCATCTGCGCAAAATCAGCCACCCCTTTTTGGTGAATCCAGCGGAACAACTGAACCGCACGGAATTTTTTCTCGCCCTGCGCCTGGCACCAGACCACCAAACCGTCGAGATCGAAATCGAGCAGATTTGTTTTCATGGGCAGGCGGGACGAGCCGCCATCAACGGTTGAAAACGTTCATACCGGCAAAGAAAAAGGCGATTTCTTGCGCAGCGGTATCCGGGCCGTCAGAGCCGTGGACGGCGTTGGCATCGATGCTGTCGGCAAAGTCAGCGCGGATGGTGCCCTTGTCGGCCTTTTTGGGGTCGGTCGCACCCATCAGATCGCGGTTTTTCAGGATGGCGTTTTCACCTTCGAGCACCTGAATCATGACCGGACCGGAGATCATGAAATCCACCAGGTCTTTGAAGAAGGGGCGGGCTTTGTGCACGGCGCAAAAAGCTTCGGCTTCGCCGCGGCTGAGGTGAGCCATGCGGGAGGCAACGATTTTCAGACCTGCAGCTTCAAAGCGGCTGTAAATCTGACCGATGACGTTTTTGGCGACAGCGTCGGGTTTGATGATGGAGAGTGTGCGTTCGATAGCCATGAGAAAAGTTTCCAGAAAGTTGACAAAAATAATGGCGAATAGCCAATATCAGCTTATTTTAGCCC